>CAZVLI010000567.1:719-3374 GCA_964627965.1 uncultured Rhodospirillales bacterium | reverse complement strand
GCCGATTTCATGTCCGTGAGCTGTCCGCTGAACGACGAGACGCGCCATCTGGTGAATGCCGAACGGCTGGCACTGATGAAGCCGTCCGCCTTCCTGATCAACACGTCGCGCGGTCCGGTCGTCGACCAGAGGGCGCTCTACGAGGTGTTGAAGGAACGGCGTATCGCCGGCGCCGGCCTCGACGTGTTCGATCCCGAGCCGCCGGAGGCCGACGACCCGATCCTGAAGCTCGACAACGTGGTGCTGACCCCGCACGCGCTCGGCTTCTCCGACCAGATGTTCGCCACCATGAGCGAGGTCAACCGCGCCGCCATCAACGCGGTCCGCGCCGGCCAGAATCCCGAGCACACGGTGAACGGCGACGTCCTGGGCCGCGACGGTTTCAAGAGCAAGCTGGCGGCATTTCGCGAGGGCTGATGCGCTGGCTGCTGATCGTCGTCGGGTGGCTGTTCGTCGCGACCGGCGTGGTCGGCATCGTGCTGCCGGGGCTGCCGACGACGCCGTTCCTGCTGGTAGCGGCGTGGTGCTTCGCGAAGTCGTCGCCACGCTTCCGCCACTGGCTGCTGAACCACAAGTGGCTCGGCCCGCCCGTCGTCGCGTGGGAGCGCTACGGCGCGGTGCCGCGCAGCGCGAAGATTCTGGCGGTGATCTTCATGACGGCGTCGACGGCCTACGTGGCGATCTTCGTCGATGTGGCCTGGTACTGGCCGACTTTGATGGGCGTGACCTTGGCGGCGATCGCGGTCTGGCTGATCACGCGGCCGAGCCTGCCGGCGCCCCCGACCAGCTGAGCTTCTGCCAGTCGGCATCGTCGCCGGCGACCGCCTTCTCCGCGTCGTAGCCGAACAGCCAAACCTGGCCGGGCGTGAAGCCGCCCGCCTCCGAGCCGCGGCCGCGCATGCGGGCGTTGCGGCGCTCGACCTGATCGGGATCGGACAGGTGAAACAGGCGCTCGGCTTCGCGCGACTGGCGCTGCACCGTGGTCGCGCGGTCCCAGCGCAGGTCCTGATAGCGGCGCAGCGCGGCCGGCACGTCGTCGCCGCCCATCTCCAGGCAGCGGACCAGCACCCAGGCATCCTCGATGGTCTGGGCGGCACCTTGCGCGTGGTAGGGCAGCATGGCGTGGGCCGCGTCACCCAGCAGCGCCACCCGGCCCTGCGTCCACTCGGGCAACGGCTCGCGGTCCATGACCACGGTGCGGAACGGTCGCTCGGTTGCCGACAACAGCCCGACCGCCTGCTCATGCCAGCCGGCGTACTGCGCCAGCAACGCGTCGGTGGTCGCCGTCGCCGACCAACTCTCCACCGCGTCCGGATCGAACGGCGTCAGCCCGACCCAGTTCAGCTTGTCGGCGCCGGAGACGTAGTAGACGACGAGGCTGCGGTCGGGGCCCATCCAGATGTAAGACTTGCGCTCCACGCCCAGCGCTTCGGCAGCCGCGCGTGGGATCAGGCCGCGCCAGGCGGTGCAGCCGGACCGCCGCGGCGGATCGGGCCGGAACAGCCGGTCGCGAACCAGGCTGTGGATGCCATCGGCGCCGATCAGCACATCGCCGCGGATCGTCTCGCCGCTCGCCAGGCGGACCTCGACGTTGTCGTCGCCGGCCTCGACCGCCTCGACCCTGGCGTCGAGGCGCAGATCGCCGTCGCGCACCTCGGTCAACAGTGCATCCAGCAGGTCGGCGCGGTGCGCGTGCATGTACGGCGCGCCGAAACGCTCCGCGACCGCCGGCATCAACGGCGTTTCCAGCAGCGTCTCGCCGGTATCGTAGGTGCGGAAGCAATGCGTCGCCGGCTTCACCGCCACGGCCTCGACCGCCGGCAGAGCATCGAGCCAGCGCAGCACACGCGTGGCGTTGGGCGAGAGCTGGATGCCGGCACCGACCGCCGCCAGCGCCGGCGCCTGCTCCAGGACGACGACATCCAGGCCGCGCTTGCGCGCCGCCAGCGCGATGGCCAGTCCGCCGACCCCGCCGCCGATGACGATCAGTTGCATTGGCTGACCGAGTCCTCCGCGCAGATGGTCTCGCCGTCGATCCAGCGGGCGCCGGCCAGATTGGCGCCCGTCAGGATCGCGTCATGGATCTTGGCGCCGGTGAAGTCGACGCCGGTCATGTTGGCACCATAGAACGCCGTGTCGGTGAGGTTCGCCCCCTTGAACGACGCCCCGGCCAGGTTCGCGTTGGTCAGGTCGGCGCCGTTCAGGCGCGCCTTGTCGAAGATGGCGCCATGCGCGTCGGCTTCGATGAACTTGGTGCGGCGCAGGTCGGCGCCGGAGAAATTGGTCTCGACGAACTTGGAGCGCAAGTAGCGGCCGTCCTTCAGCCGTGCGCCCGACAGGTCGACGCCGGAGAAGTCGCGCTTGCTCATCACGCACCGCCGCCAATCCACGCCCGGCCTCGGCACGTCGGCGCAATCGGCCAGCGCCGGGGCCGCCCACGCCGTCAGCACCAGGGCGACGACGCATCCACTTACTCGTCCCAACCTGTCGGTCCTCTTGGTCTCGTTACAACCGATGCTAGCGGCCAGAACGGCTCAGGCAAACCGTCAACGGGATTCGTCCAGCGCCATCAGGGCGGTATTGCCGCCGGCAGCGGCGGTGTTGATGGAGATCGAACGCTCCACCGCGAAGCGCGTCAGGTAGGGAAAGAGTGTA
>CAZVLI010000567.1:0-709 GCA_964627965.1 uncultured Rhodospirillales bacterium | reverse complement strand
CGCCGGCTTTCGGCCCGGTGCCGGACAGGCCCTCGCCGCCGAAAGGCTGCACGCCGACCACGGCGCCGACCTGGTTGCGGTTGACGTACATGTTGCCGACGCGGACGCGATCCCGGATGTACTCGACCGTATCGTCGACGCGGCTATGGACACCGAGCGTGAGGCCGTAGCCGGTGGTGTTGATCGCCTCGCAGACCTTGCCGAGGCGGTCGCCGCGATAGCGGATCACGTGCAGCACCGGCCCGAAGACTTCCTCGGTCAGTCGGTCGAGGCGATCGATTTCGATCAGGCGCGGCGCCAGGAAGCTGCCGGGCAGGTCATCCAGCGGCGCAATCGCATGGGTGCGACCGATGTCCTTGATCCGGGCGAGATGCGCCTCGATGCCGGCGCGAGCGTCGTCGTCGATGAGCGGGCCGACGTCGGTCGAGAGATCGAGCGGGTCGCCGAGGCGCAGCTCGGCCATCGCCCCGACCAGCATCTCGATGGTGCGATCAGCGACGCTGTCCTGCACGAACAGCACGCGCGCGGCGGAGCAACGCTGACCGGCGCTGTTGAATGCCGACAGGATGGCGTCGGCCACGACCTGCTCGGTCAGCGCCGAACTGTCGACGATCATCGCGTTCTGGCCGCCGGTCTCGGCGATCAGGGTGGCGATGGGGCCGTCGCGCGCGGCGAGCGTGCGGTTGATGGCTTGCGCGACGGCGGTGGA
>CAZVLI010000566.1:0-3390 GCA_964627965.1 uncultured Rhodospirillales bacterium | reverse complement strand
TCAATCCCCTAAACAGGCTGAGACGTTCCGCACCTTTTTTCTCTACCGAGAATCACTCAACAATCGGGTTGTTGTCTTTGCCATCATCTCCCCCTTGCTGACTGGCTACATCGCCGATAAAAAAGCGCCGAGCACTGGCTGGGGCAAAACGCCCGACTCTTGAGTTGCGATCGGTATCAAAGGGGTCAGCGAAAACTCCTTGAAAAGGATCTCTGCAACGGTTAAAATCTAGCTCAAGATTTTAGGGATTGATAGCTCAGCTGGATAGAGCACCCGCCTTCTAAGCGGGCGGTCGCAGGTTCGAATCCTGCAGGGCGCGCCACTTTACATATTGCTTTTGTTGCTTGGTCTATCGGACTTTCGTCGTTGCCTTGCGTGACTTCTCGGCGAGACGCGCCAATTCGCATAGAAGCCCAAACGGTACGGCGAACAGCAGCGTTGGGGCCAGTATGTACACGGCCATCGCGCTCCAATTGGGATCGCAACTCCAATCCCCGAAACTCAGCACGTACTCGCCAGCTTGGCCTAGCGCATCGCAAACGTCGCCGCTATCGGTGCGGTTTCCCTTTCCCCCGAGAAACAGGAACAGGAAAAAGCCGAAGCTGAAGGCAAAGGGAACCATCGCGTAGAGAAGCCAACGCCTTATCATTGCTTTTGCCTGATGCGCCGTGCCTGCGTGGCGGGGGTGGGCTTGACCGTCCAAGCTTTCTCATAAAAGGCGCGCCTCAAGTAGTTGCCCGCCTCCGTGACCTTGTCGGCTGACAGGTTGTTGTAGAGTGAGAGACTTTCTCAGGTGTCGGGTCACCGACACGATCCATGGTCCGTTTCACCAGAGTTGCGCCGGCCCGGATGTTCTTACGAGCATCAAAGGCATTCATGCCGCGGATGCCGAAGTCACCCCATATCTTTGGTTGGATGTTCATCGGCATGATGCTTTGCGATGACGCTCGCGAGTCGCGAAGCCATTCGAGGTTGTTCTCGATTGCGAGTTTCCTGACCCCCGTCATCGCCTTCTCAAGTCCAAGATAATGTCCCCGCGCGTTCTCAGTGTAGACGATTGCCTTGAGCAAGTTGGCATCGACACCAGCGCGTGCCGCTTCCTCGTCGATCACCACCTCGTGTTCTTTGACGGTCTCGTAGCCGACTGGCCCTTTTTCCCATGCCGGGCTGGCATCGGCATTGGTGTGCCCGCGCCGGCTCCGGCCGCGGAAGCAGGCGAACTGGGACCGCCGGTTGCCCGGGGCTCTTTTGCCGTGCTCCGACTAGGGGCCGATTTCATCTCGGTCGCGGCAAGGCGTTCTCCAAGTCTCCCCGCCGCTGCACCCAGTTGCCTAGAGCATGCAGGCAACGAGGCCGACCGCTCAAGAATCGCATGTACCGGGGTGGGTTTATTCGCGGTCAGGTTGTAGCGCTGGAACTCGCCGATTCTCTTCCAAGCCTTGCACGGCATTCGTGTCCGCGAGAAGGTCGCTCCACTCGGCGACGGTCTCGAACAGGCGGTTCGAACTTTCTTCGCTGAGGCGCGCCACATCTCTCTGCCTGCGAAAGGATAGCTCCCATGGCCAGTTTCATTTCCCTGACCCAGGCCGGTGGGGGCGAGATCGTGCTCAATGTCGACTGGATCGCGTGGATCACGCCGCATCCGAAGGAGGAGGGGGCGCTGATCTATCTCGGGGTCGGGCGGCAGTACAGCGACGGTACCAGCCAGTCGCCGGCGCTGATCTGGGTCGAGCAGAGCCACGGCGCGATCAGCGAGGCCCTGGGGGACGCCGTGGAGATGCTCGAAATCACTAAATAAGGCGCTGCTGCGCATATGTTGTTAACCAGCGCTTAGGCGACAACTGCGATAACCGACCGGCGAGTGCGGAGGTTGTTGCGTTGTCACGTAGTACGACGAGCGGCGGCACAAGCCGTCCACGAAATCGGTGAGCCGCGCGGTGTCGGCGGCACAGACCATAGATGGCGCCAGCGAGGCCCCAAGCGGGGGCTGGCGCGCACGTTTCTCGGCCTGGTGGCAGGGTGCCGGCGGTAGCCAGGACAGCAAGCGGCTGACCAAGCGGCTGCTGCGGCCGCAGATGCCGGCCGCGGTCATAAGCGAAGCCGACCGCGAGCGCATCATGCAGATCGAGGCGCCGCAGCTGGTCTGGGGCGCCGGCAACTCCGGCCCCGGCAACCCCGCCTTCTACGAGAAGTTGCTGGGCTCGATCGAGCTCGAACCTTCACACCAGTTGCTCGTGCTCGGTGCCGGCCTCGGCGGTGCGGCGCGCGCGTTGGGACAGCGCTTCGACGTCGCGGTCACCGGCCTGGAAGCCTCGGCGGCGGTCACGGCGAAGGCCGGCGAACTGACCGAAGCGGCCGAGATGGCCGACAAGGTCACCATTCGCGCGTTCAATCCAGAGGGCGCCAAGATCAAGGCCCGCAGCGCCGACGTCGTGCTGGTCGAGCCGCTGCTGTTCTCGCTGCAGAACAAGCTGGAACTGCTGCGCGAGCTGGATCTCGCGCTCAAGGGACCGTCGCAGATCGTGCTGCTCGATTTCGTGCTCGGCGGCCTGACCGACGACAACAAGGAAGACTGGAACCACTGGACCGAGCATGAGCGGCCGCAGCCCAAGGTGCGCACCATGGGCGAGCAGAAATCGCTGTTCAAGAAGGCCAAGCTCAAGCTGCGTCAGGCGAACGACATCACGCCGCTCTACAACCGGATGATCGTCAAGGCATGGGCGGATTGCCTCGACGAGGTCGAGAGCCGTTCCAAGCAGGAGCAGCAGACGGACCCGGTCCTGCGCGGCGTCGCGGAGCTGGCCGAGTTCTGGGCCCGGCGTGCCGCGTTGATGGAGATGGGCGCCCTGAAGGTGGTGCGCTTCCAGCTCGGTCGGGCCAAGTTCGGGAAGTAATACGACCGGCAGCGGACCGGTTGGTCCGGCGCGGTGTCATGAAATGGCCCTTTCCGGGGTGCGTCCCGGCGCGATATCCGCCGACGCTCGGCAATGTCGCCGCCCGGAGAAAGCGCCATGACTCGCCTCAGCGTCAACCTGAACAAGGTCGCCCTGCTGCGTAACCAGCGCGATGTCGGCTATCCGGATCTCGGCGCCGCGGCGACAGAAGTGCTGGCGGCCGGTGCCGAGGGCATCACGCTGCATCCGCGCCCCGATCAGCGTCACGTCAAACCTTGCGACGTGCGGGCGCTCTCCGAACTGCTGCACGACGACTGGCCGGCCCGACCATTGAACCTGGAGGGCTATCCGGACGACGCGTTCCTGGCGCTGGTGCAGGAGAACCGGCCGGCGCAAGTGACGCTCGTGCCCGACGCGCCCGAGGCGCGGACGTCGAGCGAGGGCTGGCGGTTCTGCGGCAATACCGGGATGTTGCGCGAGGCGATCGAGGCGTTGC
>CAZVLI010000565.1:0-3394 GCA_964627965.1 uncultured Rhodospirillales bacterium | reverse complement strand
CAAGTGCCGCAAGGCCGGCCTGAACCCGGCCTGTGCCGTCGTCGTGGCCACCGTCCGCGCATTGAAGATGCACGGCGGCGTCGCGCGCGACGCGCTGGGCGAAGAGAATGTCGAGGCCGTCGTTGCCGGGCTGGACAATCTCGGCCGCCATCTCGGCAACATCGCCAAGTACGGCGTGCCGGCCGTCGTCGCTGTGAACCGCTTCACCGCCGACACCGACGCGGAGCTGACGGCGGTGCGCGACTACTGCCAGGAACGGTTCGGCGTGGAGGCCTTCGAGTGCACCCACTGGGCGGATGGCGGCGCCGGCACCGAGGCGCTGGCGACCCGCGTCGCCGAGATCGCCGACGGCGGGACCGCCAGCTTCAAGCCGATCTACGCCGACGACGTCAGCCTGTGGGACAAGATGCGCACCGTGGCCAAGGAAATCTATGGCGCCGACGACATCAGTGCCGACGCCGCCGTACAGGGCCGCTTCAAGCAACTGCAGGACGCCGGCTTCGGCCACTTCCCGGTCTGCGTGGCGAAGACGCAGTACAGCTTCTCCACCGACCCGAACGCCAAGGGTGCGCCGTCCGGCCACGTCGTCCCGGTGCGTGAGCTGCGCCTGGCAGCCGGCGCGGAGTTCGTCGTCGCGGTCTGCGGCGACATCATGACCATGCCCGGCCTGCCCCGCGTCCCCGCCGCCGAAGCCATCGGCCTGGACGACAACGGCGAGGTGGTGGGGCTGTTCTAGGGAGCACCGAATGACCAACAAGATCGTCCGCATCGGCGGGGCGTCGGCCTTCTGGGGGGACAGCTCGATGGCGACCCCGCAGCTCGTGCGGGGCGGGCCGGTCGACTACATCGTGTACGACTACCTGGCCGAGGTGACGATGTCGATCCTGGCCAAGGCGAAGCAGAAGTCGGACAAGCTCGGCTACGCCACCGACTTCGTGACGGTGCAGATGCGCAATTCGCTGCGCGACATCAAGGCCAAGGGCATCAAGGTCGTGTCCAACGCTGGCGGCATCAACCCGCTGGCCTGCCGCGACGCGCTGGCCGAGGTCGCGGCCGAAGCGGGGGTCCAGTTGAAGATCGGCGTGGTGCTGGGCGATGACCTGACCGATCGGGCCGCCGAGTTCGCCGACGCCAAGGAGATGTTCTCCGGCGAGGCGTTTCCAGACGCGCCGCTGTCGATCAACGCCTATCTCGGTGCGCGGCCGATCGCCGAAGCACTCGCGCGCGGCTGCGACGTGGTGATCACCGGGTGCTGCGTCGACTCAGCCGTGACCCTCGGCCCGCTGATGTACGAGTTCGGCTGGAGCGATGAGGACTTCGACCAGCTCGCCGGCGGGACGCTGGCCGGCCACATCATCGAATGCGGCGCTCAGTGCACCGGCGGCCTGTTCACCGCCTGGCGCCGCGTGAACTCCTGGGAGAACATCGGCTACCCCATCGCCGAGTGCGAGGCGGACGGCAGCTTCACCATAGCCAAGTCGGACGGCACCGACGGCCTGATCTGCTTCGGCTCGGTGGCCGAACAACTCGTCTACGAGATGGGCGATCCCGGCGCCTACCACGTGCCGGACGTGGCCTGCGACTTCACCCAGGTCACCATGGAGGAGGTCGGCGAGGACCGGGTGCGCGTCTCCGGCGCGCGCGGCCAGGCGCCGACGTCGACCTACAAGACCAGCGTTACCTTCGTCGACGGTTACCGCAACCAGGCGCTGCTGGTCGTCGGCGGGCTGGAGGCGGCGGACAAGGCGCGGCGCACCGGCGAGACCATCCTGGCCCGCACGCGCAAGATGTTCGCGGCCCGCAACCTGGGCGACTACCGCGACACCCGCATCGAGATCGTCGGCAACGAGGACATGTACGGCGCCTCGGCCGCGGTCGAGCCGCGCGAGGTGGTGCTGAAGATCGCCGTGCGCCACGACGACAAGAAGGCGCTGGAGATCTTCGCGCGCGAGTTCGCGCCGGCCGGCACCTCGATGTCGCCGGGCACGACCGGCTTTTCCGGCGGCCGGCCGACGCCGACGCCGGTGGTGCGCCTGTTCTCCTTCCTGGTCGAGAAGGGCCAGGTACCGGTCAGCCTCGACATCGACGGCGAACGGATTCCCGTCGACGTCCGCACCCAAGGCGGGTTCGAGCAATCAGCGTCCGCCAATGTCGAGCCCGTCGCGGCGCAGGAACCGACCGGCCCGCTGGTCAAGGTCCCTCTGGTTCGCCTCTGCTATGGTCGCAGCGGCGACAAGGGCGACAGCGCCAACATCGGCCTCATCGCGCGCAAGCCGGAATATCTGCCGGTCCTGCGCGCGATCCTGACCGAGGACCGGGTCGCGGAACACTTCGCGCACAACCTCAAGGGCGAGGTGACGCGCTACGACCTGCCGGGCCTCGGCGGTGTGAACTTCCTGCTGACTCAAGCACTTGGCGGCGGCGGCATGGCCTCGCTGCACACCGACAACCTCGCGAAAGCCTTCGCCCAGGTGCTGCTGTCGATGGAGGTCGAGGTGCCGGCGGCGTGGGGCCTCGCAGAGGCCGCCTGAGATAGGCGCAAGCATCGGATAGTGGCTAGACTGAGGGGTGGGTAGAACCCAGGCAACGACAGACGCCAAGGGATTCGACCCATGCAACAGATGATGGCCACGGCAGAGACCACGACAGGCGGCAACGGACGGCGCGGCGACCACGTCGCCACGGTGCGCAAGATCTGCGCCTTCATCGAGGCGCGGCTGGACGACGGGCTGGAAGGTCCGCCGAGCCTGCGCGAGATCGCCGACCATGTCGGCGGCAGCCCGCACCACCTGCAGCGCATCTTCCGCAAACTGATGGGCGTGAGCCCGGCGGAGTACGCCGACGCGGAGCGCCTGAAGCGGCTGAAGTCGCTGCTGAAGGACGGCGACTCGGTGACCGGCGCAATGTACGAGGCCGGCTACGGCGCCGCCAGCCGACTCTACGAGCGCGCGCCAGGGCAGCTCGGCATGACGCCGGCGACCTATGCCAAGGGCGGCAAGGGCGCGCATATCGGCTACGCCATCGTCGACTCGCCGCTGGGCAAGTTGCTGGTGGCGGCGACGGAGCGCGGCATCTGCTTCATTTCGCTCGGCGATACCGCCAGGGAGCTGCGCGCGGCACTCGACCGCGAGTTCCCGGAGGCGGAGATCGAGGCCGACGAGACGGTGCTGCCGGAATGGGTCGACGCGGTGATCGGCTACATCTCCGGCGAGCTGCCCCACCTCGATCTCCCGCTGGACGTTCGCGCGACGGCGTTCCAACGGCGGGTCTGGGCCGAGCTGATCCGCATCCCGCGCGGTGTCACGCGCTCCTACACCGAGATCGCCGAGGCGCTGGGCGAACCGCAGGCGCGCCGCGCGGTGGCCCGGGCCTGCGCCACCAACCCGGTTCCGCT
>CAZVLI010000564.1:0-3395 GCA_964627965.1 uncultured Rhodospirillales bacterium | reverse complement strand
AGCTCAAGCAGGCGTCGCTGAAGGGCACGACCTACCGCGACTACTTCCAGGCCGCGAAGTATTACGAGCAGGCTTCCGACAAGGGCAACGCGAAGGCGCAACGCAACCTCGCCCGGCTCTACCTGGACGGGCGCGGCGTCGAGGCCGACCAGGCGAAGGCCGCCGACCTGCTGCGACGCTCGGCCGCCAACGGCAACGCCAAGGCGAAGCGCAACCTCGCCTACATGTACTACTTCGGTGCCGGCGTGCCGCGCGACCTGAAGCGCGCGGCGGAGCTGTTCGCCGCTGCGGCCGACGATGGCGTCGGCAAGGCCGAGTACGACCTGGGCCGGCTCTACTATCGCGGCCAGGGACTGGCCCGCGATCTGAACAAGGCCGCCGAGCTGTTCCAGTCAGCCAGCAAGCGCGGCAACCCAAACGCGCAGACCTTCCTGGGTCGCATGTATCTCCTCGGCGAGGGCGTCGCGGCCGATCCGGGCCGGGCCTACTTCTGGCTCACCCTCGCCGCCGCCCAGCGCGACGACAACACCGCCGACAAGCTGCGCCGGGCGGCACGCTCCAAGCTCGCCGACAACGACATCGCCAAGCTCGACGACGAGGTCGCGGCCTTCCAGCCGGATTGATGGCGAGCGGCCAACAGCTGCCGGAGCAACGAAGCAGGTTCCACTGCAACGGAACCTTGCGATCCGTTGCGCCATTGGTGCCCAGGCAATGCGGGCCTGGGTGCTCGCATGACTGCAATCGGCGCCGGCACCGGACAGAGTCAGTGTTCACGAACGCCGGTCGGGGATCCGGCGTGCCGACGTTCGCAATCGGTTAACGCTCAGTGCGGTACGAAACGGTTGTTATCGGTGTCCCGAGTGGGACACGCCGTCAGTACGCCGGAGTACCTCATATATGCCGCAGGCCGTCGCAGGCGCAAATCCCCTGGATCGAGCGCGCTCTCACATTGCGTCCGGCGCCACCGTCACGCGGTTACTCGAACATCGTCTCACCATTGTCGCCTTGAGCCTTCTGGCGCTGCTGCTGGCCTCCACGCTGTTCGTCTACCTGCTGTCGAAGGCGGCCGAAGATGCCGTGGCGCAGAATGCCGAGAGGGTGTCGATCGCCTGGGCACAGTTCTTCGGCAGCAACTTCGACGACCTGGCCAATCGACTGGAATCCGGTAGCGACTTTCGCGAGGAACTGGCGATCTTCGAGCGCACTCGCGAGTTCGCCGACGTGTTCCGCGTCAAGCTGTTCGACGGCGAAGGCCGCCTGCTGATGATCTCCGACGAAGCCGTGGCCAAGGCCGATGCCGGTTCCCTGGCGGAGCACAATCCCAAGGCCTACTCGGTCATCCACGACGGCAAGCCGCTGTCGTTCGTCGAGGATGGGCGGAACAAGCCGAACCGCCCCGATGTCTATGTCGAATCCTATGTGCCGCTGACGCAGAACGGGAACGTCGTCGGCGTCGCCGAAGTCTATCTCGATGAGACTCTCGACGCCGCGAATATCCGCGCGCGCTACTTCACGTTCGGCGCCGTGGTCGGCGGTCTCGTGCTGTTCGTGCTGGCGTTCCCGATTGCCGTGCTCTTGCTGACCCGCCGGTCGCTCAAGGCGCGAAATCTGGAGCTCACCGCCGCCCGCGACGCGGCGCGCGAGGCCGAGAAGTCGAAGAGCGAGTTCCTGGCGATGATGAGCCACGAACTGCGCACGCCGATGAACGCCGTTATCGGGTTCGCCAACCTGCTCGGGCAGTCGGAACTGAACGGCCTGCAGCGCGAGTTCGTGGAGACCATCCAGTCGTCGAGCGAGACGCTGCTCTCGCTGCTCAACGACGTGCTGGACTTCTCGAAGATCGAGGCGGACCGGATCGAGCTGGAAGATGTCGATCTGTCGCCGGTGGAGCTGGTCGACGGGATTCTCGATCTCTTCGGCCCGTCCGCCTACGCCAAGGGACTGGAGCTGTCGAGCTTCATCGATCCCGCGTTGCCGGCGGAGATCGTCGGCGATCCCGGCCGCCTGCGTCAGATCCTCTTCAACCTGGTCGGCAACGCGGTGAAGTTCACCTCCCAGGGCGCGGTGTCGATCGAACTGCACCGGCTGGGCGAAGATTTCGAGATCGCCGTCACCGACACCGGGATCGGAATCGAGCCGGCCAAGGTGGACGAGATATTCGAGCGCTTCACCCAGGCCGACAACTCGACCTCGCGCCGCTATGGCGGCACTGGGCTGGGGCTGGCGATCAGTCGTCGGCTGGTCGAGCTGATGGGCGGCAGGCTCAGCGTCGACAGCGAGTCCGGCAAGGGCAGCACCTTCCGCGCCCGCCTGCCCCTGGTCGAGACCGAGCCGCCGGCCGATGCGCTGGTCGAGCATACCGACGCCGACATCGCCGGCCGCCGCGTGCTGGTCGTCGACGACAACGAGGCCAACCGTCGCATCCTCACGTTGTTGCTGGAGGCATTCGGCGCCCGCGCCGAGGCGGCGGCGGATGCGCATCAGGCCATGTCCATGCTGTTCGCCGCGATCCGCGAGGGCGAGCCCTTCGATGTCGCGTTCATCGACCACATGATGCCGGATGTCGACGGCTATCAGCTCGCGACCATGATCCGATCGGAGAGCGCGCTGAACGACCTCCGCATGATCCTGTCCTCGTCGGCGCATCTGGCCACGGGCGAGTACGAGAACCACGCCGGTTTCGACGGCCGCTGCCCGAAACCGGTTCGCCAGGCGACGCTGCTGTCGAGTATCGACCAGGCCCTGCGCCATCCCGCCGCCAGCGAAGCGCCGGTGCCGCCGGCACCGCCTTCGCCGGCGACGCCCGATACGGCCGCCGACAGCCCGGCAACGCAAACCGGAACCCGTCTGCTGATCGCCGAGGACAACGTGACCAACCAGCGCCTGATGCAGGCCGTCCTGGGCGGCCGCGGCTATTCGATCGACATGGTGAGCAACGGCGCGGAGGCTGTGCAGCAAGCCCGGACCCTGCCCTACGACGTCCTGCTGCTCGACGTGAGCATGCCGGAGATGGGCGGCCTGGAAGCGGCCGAACGCATCCGCACCGGCAAGGGTCGCAACGCCGACACGCCGATCATCGCGATCACCGCCAACGCCATGAAGGGTGACCGCGAGAAGTGCCTCGCCGCCGGCATGGACGACTACCTGTCCAAGCCCATCGACACCAACGACCTGCTCGGCAAGCTCACCAAATGGGTCGCCAGCGGCCGCCAGGCGACCGCGTCCACCGGCACCTGAGGCTCGCGCGCGCGCCGCGGACGCGCGACAATCGGCGCAACTCGCCGTCTGTCGCCCGGAGCTTTCGCATGTCCGCCAATACCGGCACCGCCTCGCGCCACGCCGCCGTCGCCACGCTGTACCACGCCTACCTCACTGGCCTGATCCTGATGCTGTCC
>CAZVLI010000563.1:0-3399 GCA_964627965.1 uncultured Rhodospirillales bacterium | reverse complement strand
TCTTGAAAAGAAGTCTGCCCAAACCGCACACAGCTCTCAACCCCGGTACCGTCAGGAAAGCGCTCAGGCCCTCCGGCGCCAGCGGTTTCGGCAGGTGGTCGAACTTCGGCTCGACCGGAAAATCAGTGTCGAGGACACCGGCGCCGTCGGCCGCGCGGGCCGCGCGCGCCACCATCTCCGGCAGCCGGTGATAGGTCTGCGGCCCCAGCACGATGTCGACGAAGGGCGCGCGGCGGAGGATCTCCTCGCCCTCGGCCTGGGCGACGCAGCCAGCGACGGCCAGCACCATGCGTCCACCGCTCTCGGCCTTGGCGCGCTGCAGGTGGCGCAGGCGGCCAAGCTCGGAGAAGGTCTTCTCCGCCGCCTTCTCGCGAATGTGGCAGGTGTTGACGATGATCATGTCGGCATCGTCGGGCGACTCGCTCAGCCCATAGCCCAGCGGCGCCAGAACCCCGGCCATCCGGTCGGAGTCATAGACGTTCATCTGGCAACCATAGGTGCGGATGAACAGTTTCTTTGTGCTCAAGGTTTTCAGGGGGCTAAGGCTGCACCAGCCGCGATGACAGCTTCGTGGCTGTCCGCGGAAAAGGCCCTGTGGGCCGAAAGCTGCCGTTCGGTCTCAGAATCGCGCCTCTGAGCGCAAGTTTCCGTGTTTACGACAAGCACCTAACCCCAACGCCGCCGGCGAAGTCAAGCCGCCTCGCCCGTGATCGTGGGGCGCTCCTGCGGCGACTGCACGGGCCGGCCGGTCAGCGCCTCGACCACGCCGTCGCGGACCTGGTCGTAGCAGTAGGCGGCAAGCGCCTTCCGGTTGGCGATCTCGTCCAACGGCGCCGGCGGATGAAAGCGCACCTCGACGGTGCCGCGACCGACACCGAGCACGGTCCACAGGTGCGGCGCGAGCTCCATGTCGCCATACCAGGCGAACAGATGACGCAGCCGCCGGCCCATCGGAATACCGTCCAGCCTGGTGTAGGCGATTGATACCGGCTGCACGACCAGACTGCCGGCCGGCGCACGCTCCGCGACCGCGAAAAACGCGGACTTGAATGGCAGCACGCGGTTGCCGTCGTTGCTGGTGCCTTCCGGGAACAGCACCAGGCTATCGCCGGCGGCGAGCCGCGATTGAATCTCGTCGCGATGCTCGACCGTGCGTGCCAGGCGCCGTTCGACGAAGACGGTGCGCTGCAGCTTGGCGAGCCAGCCGAAGAACGGCCAGCCGGCGACCTCGTGCTTGGCGATGAACGACACCGGGATCACCGAAGACAGCACCACGATGTCGATCCAGGACGTGTGGTTGGAGACGAACAGCACCGGCCGATGCGCCGACGGCGTGCCGTGGCATTCCACCTTCAGGCCTAGAATCCAGCAGTAGACCCGGTGCACGTAGACCGGCAGCCAGCGGCCCACCGGCAGCCGCAACAGGATCAACAAGAGCTGTACTGGCATCAGCGGGATGGTGAATCCGGCGAAGACCGTCAGCTTGAGGATCGAGATGACGCGGGTCATCGCGTGCGCCCTGGTCGCCCGCTATCGCCGTGGCGGTGTCTGCGCCGGGTGCGGGCTCGGCGCGTCATCGTCGGCCGACCGCGCCAGCGGCACCGCATAGAGCTCCAGCCGGTGGCCGATGAGGCGATAGCCGAGCTCGCGCGCGATCTTCTCCTGCAGGCGCTCGATTTCCTCGTTGTGGAACTCGATGACCTCGTCGGAGGTCGTGTCGATCAGGTGATCGTGATGTTCCTGCGGCACTTCCTCGTAGCGCGCCCGGCCGTCGCCGAAGTCGTGCCGCGCCAGGATGCCGACCTCCTCGAACAGGCGCACCGTCCGGTAGACAGTGGCGATCGAGATCTTCGGATCGAAGGCAATGGCCCGGCGATAGACCTGCTCGACATCGGGATGATCCTCGGCGTCTGACAGCACGCGGGCCACCACCCGTCGCTGGTCGGTCATGCGCAGGCCGCGCTCGTTACACAGGTCTTCCAGTCTACTCGACATCTCACCCTCGCTGTCCCTGGCGCCGGCGGAGGGTGTCGCCCTCAGCCGGCACGCGTGCGCCGCCGCCGGTTCGTGCCCAGCCCGATTTTCTTGGCCAGGTCCCGACGTTGTTCAGCATAGTTCGGCGCCACCATCGGATAATCCGGCGGCAGGCCCCAGCGCTCGCGATACTGTTCCGGCGTCATGTTGTATGCCGTTTTCAGATGGCGTTTGAGCATTTTCAGCTTCTTGCCGTCCTCCAGGCAGATAATGTACTCCGGCGTGACCGACTTGCGAACCGAGACAGCCGGCATGGGCCGCTCCGGCGCGCCGCCCGCGTCGGGTTTCCCGAGGCGTGCGATGGTATCGTAGACGCGCTGGATCAACGCCGGCAGATCGGCCACCGGCACGTTGTTGTTGGAGACGTGCGAGGCGACGATTTCGGCCGTGAGCGCCAAGAGTTCGCTGGAATCGCCCTTCGATTCGCTCATGAAACGATGACCCTTGTCTTGCTATTCGTCGTCACGGAACAGACTTTAGATAGTTAAGCTGTGCGATGAAATCAAATGGTGCGGAATGACCGAGCAGACCAATTCGGCGAAGACTCGCGCAGAACCAGACCACTACCTGGACATTACCGGCTATGTCTGCCCGATGACATTCGTGCGCACGAAACTATTGCTTGAACGCATGAGTTCGGGCGAAGTCGCCGAAGTCCGCCTGAAGGGCGAGGAGCCGAAGCGCAACGTGCCCCGCGCGGTGCGCGAGCAGGGCGACGAGATCGTGTCGCTGGAGCCCGGCGACGAGCCGGAAACCTGGCTGCTGACGATTCGCCGGCTAGAGCACTAGCGCCACTCCCGCCATGACGGACCAGGCCGCGCCGAAGATCACTTTCGGGCCGGTAACCGCGGCGGACTTCGAGCCGCTGTTGGCGCTTCGCATCGCGGTGATGCGGGCCCACCTGGAACGCGTCGGCCGGTTCAGCCCGGAGCGCGCCCGCCAGCGCTTCGGCGAGAGCTTCCACCCCGATCACATGCGGATGGTGCACCTGGACGGCGTTCGCGTCGGCTGCGTGTCGCTGCGACCAAGCGGCGACGGGCTGGAGCTGGAGAACTTTTATCTCGATGCCGCAACGCAGGGGCGCGGCATCGGTGCGGCGGTGCTGCGGCGCTTGCTGGACGAGGCAGACGCCGCCGGCAAACCAGTGCGCCTGACGGTGCTGAAGCACAGTCGAGCCCATCGGCTGTACGAGCGCCATGGCTTCCATCTGGTCGGTGAGGCCGGCGTCGATCTGTTCTACGAACGACCGGTCCCGGCTAGCGGGCAGCGCAGCACCAGCGCGTCCTCGTTGCCATAGTAGCGCGGCCGGCGGCCGGCCTGCGCGAAGCCGAGCTTGAGGTAGAGCGCGCGGGCGGCCGCGTTGCC
>CAZVLI010000562.1:0-3399 GCA_964627965.1 uncultured Rhodospirillales bacterium | reverse complement strand
GACCGCTATGTCACGACCGAGGTCGGGCAGCACCAGATGTGGGCGGCGCAGTTCCTGCCGTTCGAAAAACCGAACCGCTGGATGACCTCGGGTGGCCTCGGCACCATGGGGTACGGCCTGCCGGCCGCGGTCGGCGTGCAGATGGCGCACCCGGAGGCGCTGGTGGTCGATATCGCCGGCGAGGCGTCGACCCTGATGAACATCCAGGAGCTGTCGACGGCGGCGCAATACCGCCTGCCGATCAAGGTGTTCATCCTCAACAACCAGTGGATGGGCATGGTGCGCCAGTGGCAGGAGCTGCTGCACGGCGCGCGCTACTCGGAGAGCTACACCGCCGCGCTGCCGGACTTCGTGCAGCTGGCGCAGAGCTTCCAGGGCGTCGGCCTGCGCGTGGAGAAGCCGGGCGATCTCGATGCGACGATCGAGGAAATGATCAAGGTCGACCGCTTCTGCATCGTCGACGTCGCCGTGGCCAAGACCGAGAACTGCTTCCCGATGGTGCCGTCCGGCGCCGCCCATAACGAGATGATCCTGGGCGACGAGGCTGGCACCAAGGACAGCCCGACCGTCACCGACGCCGGCATGGCGCTGGTCTGACAGGCCGCGTCGCCGCTCGCGTCCGGCGCCTTCGCGGGGTGCCGGGCCGGCGGCGGCTGGCCGGAGAACACGACTGATGGACATTCGCGAGATCGAGCGACGGCACACCATCGCCGTCCTGGTGGACAACGAGCCCGGCGTCCTGGCCCGGGTGATCGGCCTGTTTTCGGGCCGCGGCTACAACATCGAGAGCCTCACGGTGGCGATGGTCGACGAGGCCGAGAACCTCTCGCGCATCACCGTCGTCACCGCCGGCAACGAGATGATCATCGAGCAGATCAAGAACCAGCTCGACCGGCTGGTGCCGGTACACCGGGTCAGCGACCTCACCGACGAAGGGCCGTCGGTGGAGCGCGAGCTGGCGCTGGTCAAGGTTTCCGGCGCCGGGCCGGAGCGGATCGAGGCGCTGCGTATCGCCGACATCTTCCGCGCTCGCGCGGTGGACTCGACGCACAGTTCCTTCGTCTTCGAAGTCACCGGCTCGACCGACAAGGTCGACGCCTTCATCAACCTGATGCGGCCGCTCGGCCTGGTCGAGCTGTCGCGCACCGGCGTGGTGGCGATCGCGCGCGGGCAGGAGTCGATCTGAGGCGCGCGAAACCGATTCGCGCGCTTGACTCTGCCCCCGTGGCGCCTGAAAACCCGGCCAACCCAGACCTGAGGATACGACGATGAGCTTCACCTCGAAGGTGTTCGAGACCCGCACCGTGAAAATGGCCGACCGCGAGGAGACCATCGTTGCCGGCGGCCGCGACCTGTTTCCGCTGCTGCCGAAGGCGTTCGACGGCATCAAGCAGATCGGCGTGATCGGCTGGTCTTCGCAAGGCCCGGCGCAGGCGCAGAACCTGCGTGAGTCGCTCGAAGGCACCGACATCAAGGTGAAGGTCGGCCTGCGTGAGGGCTCCAGCTCGATGAAGGAGGCCGAGGCGGTCGGCTTCACCAAGGAAAACGGTACGCTGGGCGAGATGTACGAGGTGATCCGCGAGAGCGACATGTCGCTGCTGCTGATCTCCGACGCCGCCTTCGCGGAGAACTACAAGGAGATCTTCGCGGCGTTCCGTCCGGGCACGACGCTGGGCCTGAGCCACGGCTTCCTGCTCTCGCACCTGCAGGCGCAGGGCGAGGATTTCCCCAAGGATATCAACGTCGTGGCGGTCTGCCCGAAGGGTATGGGCCCGTCGGTACGGCGGCTCTACGAGCAGGGCCGCGAGGTCAACGGCGCCGGCATCAACGCCAGCTTCGCGGTGCACCAGGACGTCAACGGCAAGGCGACGGACTACGCGCTCGGCTGGTCGGTGGCGCTGGGTTCGCCCTACACCTTCGAGACCACGCTGGAGTCGGAATACCGCTCCGACATCTTCGGCGAGCGCGGCATCCTGCTGGGCGCCGTGCGCGGTATCGCGGAGGGCCTCTACGCCCGCTACGTCGGCCAGGGCATGGGCAAGGACGACGCCTACATCAACACCTCGGAGTCGATTACCGGCCCGATCTCCAAGACCATCTCGCGCTCCGGCCTGAAGGCGGTCTACGAGGAACTGGACGAGGCCGAGAAGGTGGCCTTCCGCAAGGCCTACAACGCCTCCTACCACCCGTGCCGTGAGATCCTGGAAGAGATCTACGACGACGTCGCCTCGGGCAACGAGGTGCGCTCGGTGATCCAGGCGACGCGCCGCCACGGCACCTATCCGATGGGCAAGATCGACGGCACCGACATGTGGGTGGTCGGAGAGAAGGTGCGCGAGAATACCGAGCGCAACTACGCCCCGATCAACCCGGAGACCGCCGGCGTCTACATGGCCTGCATGATGGCGCAGGTCGACCTGCTGAAGGATCGCGGCCACCCGTATTCTGAGATCGCCAACGAGTCGATCATCGAGGCGGTCGACTCGCTGAACCCGTACATGGACTACCAGGGCGTCTCGTTCATGGTCGACAACTGCTCGACCACCGCCAGGCTGGGCGCGCGCAAGTGGGCCGCGCGCTTCGACTACATCCTCAAGCAGCAGGCGTTCACCGCCGAGGACAACGACGAGGTCAAGGACGAGACCCCGTTCGAGAATTTCCTGAACAACAACATCCACGATGTGCTGAAGGTGTGCGCCGAGTTGCGCCCGTCGGTGGACATCGCCGTGGTGCCGACCCGCGGCGAGTGACCGTCGGCGACAGACCTGGGAGGAAACGGAAGACATGCGCGTTTATTACGACCGCGACGCGGACGTGAACCTGATCAAGGCGAAGAAGGTCGCCGTGATGGGCTATGGCAGCCAGGGCCACGCCCACGCCAACAACCTGCGCGACAGCGGCTGTCAGGACGTGGTCATCGGCCTGCGGCCGGGCTCCGGCTCGGCGCCGAAGGCGGAAGGTGCTGGCTTCAAGGTGATGGCGCCGGCCGAGGCGGCGAAGTGGGCCGACGTGGTCATGGTGCTGACCCCGGACGAGGGCCAGGCCGACATGTGGGAGCAGGATCTGCGCGGCAACATGCGCGAGGGCACCGCGATCGCCTTCGCCCACGGCCTGAACGTGCACTTCAACCTGATCGAGCCGCGTCCCGACATGGATGTGTTCATGATCGCGCCGAAAGGCCCGGGCCACACCGTGCGTTCCGAGTACGAGCGTGGCGGCGGCGTGCCGTGCCTGGTCGCGGTGGACCAGAACGCGTCCGGCAACGCGCTGGAGATCGCGCTGAGCTACTCCTCGGCCATCGGCGGCGGCCGCGCCGGCACCATCGAGACCAGCTTCCGCGCGGAATGCGAGACCGATCCGTTCGGCGGGCGGACCGTGCTCTGTGGCGGTCTGGTGGAG
>CAZVLI010000561.1:0-3409 GCA_964627965.1 uncultured Rhodospirillales bacterium | reverse complement strand
TGGCTGCGCGCCGACTCCACCGACCCGGTGAGCTCCGAGACCGCACTTTGCAGCTGCTGGATGAGGCCGCCGATCTCCTCGGTTGCCTTGCGCGTCTGGCCGGACAGCGACTTCACTTCCGAGGCGACGACGGCGAAACCCTTGCCGGCCTCGCCGGCGCGGGCGGCCTCGATTGTGGCGTTGAGCGCCAGCAGGTTGGTCTGCTGCGAAATCGCCTCGATGGTGCCGACGAACTGCGAGATCTGCTCCACGGCGCCGAGAACCTGCTGCGCCTCTTCGTCGGTCGCCGCCATGGCCTCGACCGTCCGCTGCGTGGCCTCGTTGGTCTCGCGCACCTTCTGCACGCCTTGCGACGCGATCCCCGTGGTCTCGTCCATCGCCTGCGAGGCGGCGCTGGCGGTCTCGGCGATGTTCTGGACCGAGGCGTCCAGCTCCTCGATAGCCGCGGCCATGAGCTGCGCGTTGTTGTCGATGTCGCGCACATCGCCGGTGATCCGGGCCACGGCCGCCATCGACTCGCTTGCCTGCATGGAAAAGTCGACGATGGCGGCGAGCTCCGCCTTGTCGCGGGCTTGCAACGTCTGCGACAGCCGCTCGACGGGTCCGGCGACCGCATCGGGCAGGCCGGCGAAATCAGGCGCCTGCCCCTGCAGGATCGCCTCGATGGCCTGTCTCAGGACGTCGGTGGAACCCAGCGACGAGGTCGAGATGTTCGCGTCGTCCGCGACGATTTCAGCATGCCGGCTCATGGCCCGTTTCCCCAGTTGCAATCGCGTCGCAAGCTAGTGGCAACCGGCTAACACCGCGTTAAGGCTTGGAAGGCGTGGCTCGGCGGAACCGTCCCGGAGTGGGGGTCAGCCTCTCAGGTGCTTGTCGAAGAACGCCATCGTACGGTCCCAGGCCAGCTTGGCATCGGGTTCGTCGTATCGTGCGCTGGTCGGATTGGCGAAGGCGTGTTGTGCCTCGTACCAGTGCGCCTCGACCGACTTGCCGGCTTCCTTCGCCGCCGCCTCGAACTGTTCCACCATCGGCCGGTTGATCCACTGGTCCTCGGTCGCGAAGTGGCCGAGCACCGGTGCGTTCAGGCTCGACAGTTCGGCGGGCGTGCGCGCGACGTTGCCGTAGTAGACGACCACGGCGTCGATCGGTGCCTTCATCCCCGCCATCAGCGACCAGCCGCCGCCGAAGCACCAGCCCACCGAGCCGAGCTTGTCGGTGGTCTCCGCCCGAGCCTGCAGCCAGGTGGCCCAGGCCTGCAGGGTGGCGACTGCCTCGGCCGGCTCGACCTGGCCCATGTAGGTGCGCGCGTCGGTCGATGTGGTGGCGACATTGCCGTCGTAGAGGTCGACCGCCAGCGCGGCATAGCCCTGGGCGGCGAATTCGGCCGCCACGGCCTTGATCTGGTCGTTCAGCCCCCACCATTCGTGGATCAGGATCACGCCCGGCGCCGGCGTCGTCTCCGGCAGGGCCAGGAACGCGTTCACCGTCTTGCCACCCGCGTCGGTGGAGACCGGCATCAATCCGTGCGCCGCCGCCGCGGCTAGCTTCGGATCGGCCAGGACCTGCGCCAGCGGCAGGCCGGCCGCCAGGCCCTTGATGAAATTGCGTCGTGCCAGCATGGTTGCGCCTCCTCTTGACCGCACGCACGAAGGGTAGCCGTTGTCGATTTCCGCGGCACGACACGGATGGGTGATCGCCGTGGCAACGATCGCGGCATTTCTGTTGCCATCGGCGGCCGTTGGCCAGGCCCGCCCGATCCAGGTCGAGGCGCGTGCCGTGGCGCTCAACCCGGAGGATCCGTCGCAGACCAGGGTGGGCCGGCTGGAATTCCTGGCCGGCTACGAACTCAGCAGCGACGAAGAGACGTTCGGCGGGCTGTCCGGCCTGCTGGTGGAAGGCGACCGGGCGCTGCTGATCACCGACCGCGGCGACTGGATACAGGCCCGGCTCACGCACGACGCGGCCGGGCGGTTGGCCGGGATCGATGACGTGACGGTGGCGCCGATGCTCGGTTACGGCAAGCAGAAGGTCGCGCACAGCACCTCGATGGGGGACGCGGAGGGACTCGCGCGCTTGGCGGACGGCCGGTTGCTGGTCAGCTTCGAGCAGCGGCACCGGCTCTGGCTATACCAGCCCGGCGACGACCCGCCGAGCGCCCGGCCGGTGCGGGGCGGCACCCCACCGCAATTGTCGAAGGCGAAGCGCAATGGCGGCATCGAGGCGATCGCGGAGATCGCCCCTGGCCGCGTCCTGGCGCTGACGGAAGGGCTGCGGACCGTCGACGGCGACCTGGTCGGCTTCTATATCGGCGCGTTGATGGAAACGGTGCGCCTCGTCCCCGACGGCGCCTTTCTGCCGACCGACCTGGCGCGGCTGCCGTCAGGCGACATGCTGCTGCTGGAGCGGCGCTACTCTTTCCTGGGCGGCGTGGCGGTGCAGCTACGGCTGATCCCGAAAGGGCAGCTCAATGTGCTGAAGCTGCGGCCAGAGCCGGTCGCCCGGCTCGAGCGGCCGCTCAACATCGACAATTTCGAGGGGCTGGCGGTCGTCGAGCGCGACGGCGAGACCCTGGTCTACATGGTCTCGGACGACAATTTCAGCGTCCTGCAACGGACGCTGCTGCTGCAGTTTCGGCTATTGCCGGCGGACTAGGCCGCGGCCTGGGCGCTCTCGCGGGCGGCGAGGACCTGCTTCTTCAGCCGGCGAGCCTTCAGCGACAGGTCGGTGTCGCGGGCCTTGGCCAGGAAGTTGTCCAGGCCGCCGTTGTGCTCGACCGAGCGCAGGGCCGCCATCGAGATCTTTAGCCGGATCGAGCGCTTCAGCGCGTCGGACAGCAGCGAGGTCTCCTGCACGTTGGGCAGGAAGCGGCGCTTCGATTTGATATTCGAGTGGCTCACATTATGGCCGGACTGAACGGCCTTTCCGGTGAGCTCGCAACGTCTTGCCATGGCGAGGTTCGTCTCGTTCACTGTGCACAATTGTGGCGGCCGGGCTGTGTACGCCATCGGGTCGCGGCCCGTCAAGGGCGCGCGGGGCGTAGGGAGGAGAAAGTATGAGCGGTTTCCTGGGGCTTTTGGACGATTTCTGCGCGGCGGTGGCCGACGGCGACGGCCAGCGCTTCGCATCGCTGTTCACCGAGGATGGCGAGTACGATGACGTGTTCTACGGCCTGCATTCCGGGCGGGCGGCGATCGCGGACATGATCGACAACAGGTTCCACCGCGACGGCCGGGATTTCTGCTGGCAGATGATCGATCCCGTCGACAACGGCACCACCGGATATGCGCGCTGGATCTTCTCTTACGTCGGCAAGCTGCCGCAGACCGAGGGCAAGCGCGTCGTGATGGAGGGCGTTGGCCTGTTCAAGCTCAAGGACGGCCGCATCCGGCGCTACGAGGACCTGGCGCGC
>CAZVLI010000560.1:1569-3414 GCA_964627965.1 uncultured Rhodospirillales bacterium | reverse complement strand
CCTTGCGGGTCCGGGCATTGGTGTGGGTGCGCTGACCGCGAACCGGCAGGCCCTTGCGGTGACGCAGGCCCTTGTAGCAGCCGAGGTCCATCAGCCGCTTGATGTTCATCGCCACCTCGCGGCGAAGATCGCCCTCGACCATGTAGTCGCGGTCGATCACCTCACGGATCTGGATGACCTCCTGATCGGTGAGCTGGTTGACCCGCCGATCCGACGGAATTCCGACCGCGCCACAGATTTCCTTGGCCTTGGTCTGGCCAATGCCATGGATGTAGGTCAGGGCCACTTCCACCCGCTTGGAGGTGGGAATGTTCACACCCGCGATACGCGCCACGTCGACGTCTCCTCTACGTGGAAGACCGTGCCGCCCCGTGCAGCCAGATGTCCAGCGAACGGAGGCATCTACTGAACCGGACGGTCGTTGTCAATCCCCTCAGGCTGCCTTCAGCAACCCCATGATTTCACTCGTCACATCGTCGATGGCCGCCATCCCGTCGACGGCCTGCAACAGCTTCTTGTCAGCATAGTACGGCAGCAGCGGCGCGGTCTGCTCGCGATAGGCGCCAAGCCGCGCGCGCACCGTTTCCTCGTTGTCGTCGGCACGGCGCGAGAACTCGGTACCGCCGCACCGGTCGCACACGTCGTCGACCTTCGGCCGCTGGAACTCGTCGTGGTAGCCGGCACCGCACTTGGCGCAGGTGAAGCGCCCGGTGATGCGGCGCACGAGCGCCTCCTCATCGACCTTCATCTCGATCACAGCATCGAGCTGCAACCCCTTGTCAGAAAGCATCTTTTCCAGGGTGTCGGCCTGCGCTTCGGTGCGCGGGAAACCGTCCAGGATGAAGCCGTTCGCACAATCCGCCTGATCGATCCGCTCGGCGATGATCCCGACCACGACCTCGTCCGGAACCAGGTCGCCGCGCTCCATGATCTCGCCGGCGCGCTTGCCGACCGGGGTACCGGCCTTCACCGCGGCGCGGAGCATGTCGCCGGTCGACAGCTGCACGATGCCGTACTTGTCCTGCAGGCGCTGGGCCTGCGTGCCCTTGCCGGCACCGGGCGGTCCGAGCAGGATCAGCCTCATCGGTTCCGCCCTCGCAGCTTCGATTTCTTGATCAGGCCCTCGTACTGATGCGCCAGCAGGTGCGACTGCACTTGCGAGACCGTGTCCATGGTCACCGACACCACGATCAGCAGCGAGGTGCCGCCGAAGTAGAAGGGCACGGCATACTGCGAGATCAGGATCTCCGGCAGCAGACAGACCGCGGAAAGGTAGGCCGCGCCCACCACCGTCAGCCGTGTCAGCACGTAGTCGAGGTAATCCGCGGTTCGCTGGCCAGGCCGGATGCCCGGCACGAAGCCGCCATACTTCTTCAGGTTGTCCGCGGTATCGGCCGGGTTGAACACGATCGCGGTGTAGAAGAAGCAGAAGAACACGATGCCGGCGACGTAGAGCGCCATGTACAGCGGCTGACCGTGCCCGATCAGCGCCGTCAGCGTCGTCACCCATTCCGGGCCACCCTGCGCCGAGAAGCTGGCCAGCGTGGCCGGCAGCAACAGCAGCGAGGAGGCGAAGATCGGCGGGATCACGCCGGCGGTGTTCAGCTTCAGCGGCAGGTGCGTGGCCTCGCCGCCGAACATGCGGTTGCCGACCTGTCGCTTGGGATACTGGATCAGGATCCGACGCTGCGCCCGCTCCATGAACACGATGAAGGTGATCACGGCAACGACCATCACGATCAGGAAGATGATCAGCAGCGCGGAAATCGCGCCGGTGCGGCCCAGTTCGAGGGTCGCCACCATGGCCGACGGCAATTCCGCGACGATGCCGGCGAAGATGATCAG
>CAZVLI010000560.1:0-1559 GCA_964627965.1 uncultured Rhodospirillales bacterium | reverse complement strand
ATGCCGTTGCCGACGCCGCGGGCGGTGATCTGCTCGCCCAGCCACATCAGGAAGATCGTACCGCCGATCAGCGTCACCACGGCCGTGAAGCGGAACCAGAGGCCCGCGTCGATCACCACGGTACCCGTCGACGCCGTTAGCCCCTCAAGGCCGACGGCAATGCCGTAGCCCTGGATCGCTGTCAGGAAGACCGTGCCGTAGCGCGTGTACTGGTTGATCTTCTTTCGGCCGGCCTCGCCTTCCTTCTTCAGCGCCTCCAGGTGCGGCGACACCGTGGTGAGAAGCTGAATGATAATGGAGGCCGAGATGTACGGCATGATGTTGAGGGCGAAGATCGTCATCCGCCCCAGGGCACCGCCGGAGAACATGTTGAACATGCCCAGGATGCCCTGCTGCTGCTGCTGGAAGATCTCCTGCAGCGCAACCGGGTCGATTCCGGGGATCGGGATGTAGGTCCCGAGCCGATAGACGATCAGCGCACCCAGCGTGAACCAGATACGCTTTTTCAGTTCCGTCGCCTTGGAAAAGGCGCCGAAATTGATGTTGGCCGCGAGTTGTTCGGCGGCTGATGCCATATCCAGTTCCCAAAAGCCCGCGACAGGCGGGCCGGATCAGTGACTACTCGGTCGCGGCGTCCGCTTCCGGCTTCGCCGGCGCCGTCGTCGTGACCGAACCGCCGGCCTTCTCGACCGCCGCGATCGCCGCCTTCGAGGCGCCGAAGACGACGAAGTCGGCCTTGGTGTTCAGTTCGCCCTTGGCCAGCAGCCGCACGCCATCGCGGCTCTTGCGAACCAGACGGGCCGCGACCAGCGCGTCCGCGTCGATCGGCTTGCTCGCGTCCAGCTTGTTCGCCTCGATCGCCTTCTGGACCTCGCCCAGGTTGACGATCTCGCACTCACGGCCGAACAGGTTGGTGAAACCGCGCTTCGGCAGCCGCCGGTAGAGCGGCATCTGGCCGCCCTCGAACCCGTTGATGGCCACGCCCGAGCGCGACTTCTGGCCCTTCACGCCGTGGCCGGAGGTCTTGCCGGTGCCGGACCCGATGCCGCGGCCAACCCGCTTGCGGGGCTTTCGCGCGCCGGGATTATCGGCCAGTTCGTTCAGTCGCATATCCAGTTACTCCGGCTCAGCTCTCGTGCACCTGCACGAGGTGCTGCACCTTGCGGATCATGCCGCGCACGGCCGGGGTATCCTCCAGCTCGCGCGTGCGATGCATCTTGTTCAGTCCCAGCCCGATCAAGGTCTGGCGCTGGTCCTTGCGCCGGCCGATCGGGCTCTTGATCTGCGTGACCTTGACGGTCTTTTCCGCTGCCATCGTCGTGCTCCGCCTTAGGCCTGCGCCTGGGCCTCGGCCGCCACATCCTGGCGACGGCGGCCAACGATCTCGGAGACCTTCTTGCCCCGCTTCGCCGCCACGGTGCGCGGCGAGACCTGGTTCTTCAGCGCCTCGAACGTCGCCCGAACCATGTTGTACGGATTCGAGGTCCCCACTGATTTAGTGACGACGTCCTGCACACCCAATGTCTCGAACACGGCACGCATAGGACCGCCGGCGATGA
>CAZVLI010000559.1:0-3414 GCA_964627965.1 uncultured Rhodospirillales bacterium | reverse complement strand
GGACGGCTTCGCCCAGGTCCCGGTGAGCTTGATCGGGATCGGCACGCCGGCCAGCGCGTCCTCGCCACCCTGGCCCTTGAGCGTTGGCACCAGCTTGGCCTCCACGCCGTAGTCCAGCGTGCGCGGCGGCATCGGCACCAGGCCGGCACCGCCGACCCGCACCAGCGGCGCCAGCATGGCGAAGTCCTTGTTGTCGACCACGCCGTTGGTGATCGTGTAGGTGCCGCCGAGTTCGGCGAAGTCGGTCTTCTGCTCCTCGCCGGCCGTGCTGTCCATGCCCAGCGCCTGTGCCTTGCGTAGCGCCGAGGCCAGGTTGATGCCGTGGATCGCGCCGTCGGTGAACTTGATCGAGCCCTTGCCGTTCAAGCCCTTCACCAGATCGAACTGGCTGACGCCGGCGGTGGCGCCCTCCGCCTCGATATTGGCGGTGCCGCTGATCCGGTCGGAGCCGGCAAAGGCGGTCAGCACCGGGCGCGCGGCGACGTTCTGCACCGAGGCCTTGTAGTTGACCTTGGCGGCGTCGCCCGACGCGTCGATCCTGGCGTTGGCGACGACGTTGCCGCCGGCCAGCGCCATTTTCGGGATATCGGCCACGACAACGCCATCGTCCATCGTGAGGACCACGCGGCCGGTCTCGATCTGGAGGTTCTTGTACTTGACCTTCGCCAGGTTGATCGCGGCCTTGCCGTTGGCGCGCTTGAAGCCGGCGAAGTCGATCGGCTCGCGGCTCCAGCCCTCCTCGGCGCCGGCGGCCGGCTTCGCCGCCGGCTTGCCCTTCGGCTGCTTCTCCTCCGGCGGCAGGTAGGCGTTCAGGTTGGCCTGCAGGATGTCGATGGCGGCATCGAACCGAGGCGCCGGCTTCTCAGCCTTCAGCGTCATGCGCGCCTTGGCGTCGATCGCCTTGCCCTTGATGGTCGCCTTCTTCACCTCGAACGAGTTGCCGGCGGTCGCCAGCACGGCGTCGACCTTCAGCGGTCCCGGATCGGGCTGCGACTTGTCCAGCGGCTGCCCGAGCCAGGCCAGCAGCTTGCCGACCGACGGGACGTTGGCCGAGAAGCTGCCGTCACCACCGGGGACGGGGCGGTACTGCACCGCGCCCTTGTAGGTCAGGGCGACCGGCTGCGAGGTCACCTTCACGTCGGCGTTGAAGCGATCCGACGACAGCACCTTTTGCAGCGGGTCCAGCGTCGCCGCGAGTTCGACCTTCTCCTTGTTGAACACGACATGGCCGCCGAGCGACGGCTGCTTGTCGATGCCGGGCAGGTCCAGGGCCAGTGCCGCCTCGGTCAGCGCGCCGCCGGGCGCGTTCTTCACGTCGCCGAGGTTCACCGCCGCCTTGCCGACCAGTGCCTGCGCCAGCGCGCGCGGGCTCTTGCCCTTGGCGGTGACGTCGACGTTGGCCGAGGCGATGCCGACGACGGCGGCCTCGCCGGTCGTGGCCTTGGCGATCTGGTCGACCTTCACCTTGTCGACCGTGATGGTCGCGGCAATCGCCGGTGCGTCGCCGCTCGCGTCCAGACGCGACTTGGCGGCGATGGTGCCGCCATACATCGCCAGCGGCGCGAGTTCGGCATTCGCGACGCCGTCCTTGACGGTCGCGGTGTAGGCAATCTTGCCGAAGGTCAGCCCCGAGACCTTAAGGCCGGCGAGCGCGACCTTGATGTCCGCGTCGAGCTTGCGCAGCGCCGACACGTCGATGGGGTCGTTGGAGAGCGCGTCCAGCGGGTTGCCCGGCTTGCCGCCGCCCTTCGGCGCGGCCGGCCGGTCGCCCTTCTCCGGCGGCGGCAGGTAGCGGTCGATGTCCAGCACGCCGCTTTCGACGTTCAGCGCGACCTTGGTGACGTCGCCGCCGGCATCGACGGAGCCGGTCGCCTTGAGATTGAGCTGATCGCCTTCGACCGTCGCTTCGGTCAGCGCGATTTTCGCGCCCTCGCCGGCGAAGGTCGCGCGCACCTTCAGCGGGCCGGGGTCGGGCTGGCCCTTGGCCAGCGGCTTGTCGAGCCACGCGGCGAGTTGGGCGACCGATGGCACGTCGAGTTTGAAGGCACCATCCAGGCCCGGCACCGGCTGGCTCAGCACCTTGCCGTCATAGCCGGCCTGCACGTGCTTGCTTTCTAGCGCCAGTACCGCCGTCGCCGGTTGGCCGTCGATCAGTTTCTGCGGCGCGTCGAGGTTGATCGCGAGCTTAACCGGTTCCTTGTTCAGGACCAGCGAACCGTCGGCTTTCAGCGGCGAGACCAGATCCGTCGGCTCGACCGCGAGCTGGATCTGCTCGGCCGCGACGGTCTGCCCGGAAACCGCATCGCTGTAGGAGAACGCGCCGTCGGTAACGCGCAACTCGCCGATGCCGACCTTCATCTTGCCGCCGCCACCGCCGCCGGATGACGACGCGCCGCCGCCCTTGCCCTCGAAGGCCCAGTTGGGGCGGCCGTCCTTGTCGACGGCCAGCGCCGCCACCGGCTTCTCAACCACCAGGCGGTCGATCTTCAACTCGTCGCCGAAGAGCAGCGGGAAGACCTGCACCGTGGTCTCGACCTTGCCGACCGAGACCATGTCCGCCGGTTCCATGCCGGCCGCGTTGGCGAGCCGCACGCCGCTCATCGCCAGGTCGACCTGACCGCCGAGCGAGATGCTGCCGTCCAGATCCTCGATCGCCAGCTCGCGACCGGTCGCGTCGCGCGCGGCATCGACGATGTACGGCTTGAACGCGTTCCACGACATCGCGTTGACGACGGCGAAGGCGACGCCGACCACGACGACCAGGAGCACCACCAGGCCACCGACGATGTATATGAGCTTCTTCACTGCACGAACCTCCCTGCCGAAACGCACGACAGTCCGCGGCGTGCTTCGCGGTCCCCCACAATATGTAACGTCTGTTGCCCGCTATTCCAGCGGGCGTCTACTTCGCGACCTTGATCAGGCGCCCCTTGGCGGTGCGCACCTCTTCGCCGTCCTGCAGGCGCGAGAAGCGCAATTCCATGCCGGTGCCGCTGAGCGTTCGCTCATAGATCTGCATTTCGTGGCCGCCGTCGTTGCTGATGGCCAGCGACTTGATGACCAGCGTGTTGTCGCGCACGTAGGCCCAGCTATAGACCCCGCCCGGCGTCGTCAGCGGTTCCTGGTTGCCCTCCGCCGCCCAGACGCCCGGGCGCAGCGGCTGGTAGGTCGTGGTCGCCGATTTCAGCCGCTCGACCGGCTTGTTCGGGTCGCCCTTCTGGCGCTGCACGGTCTTCCAGGTGATCGAGAAGCCGTTGCCGGCGGGCCTGACCTCGACACCGATGTCGCGGCTGGTGAGGCGGAAATACAGGCTGATCTCGCTCTCCGAGACCGCGTTGCAGACCGCCGACAACCTGCTTCAGGCGACCGCCGTCGCGGGTGGGGGCTCCTCCGGTGTCTCCTTCGCGGATCCTT
>CAZVLI010000558.1:0-3416 GCA_964627965.1 uncultured Rhodospirillales bacterium | reverse complement strand
TCATCGCGTTTCCTCGACGCAGGCGGCACGCCCACCGATACCTGTGAGCCTGCAAGCGTAGAAAGCGAACGTTAAGGATCAGTAACCGGCGATGCGCTGCTCGCCTGCCCGGTTCACGTGCTGTTGAAGCCGAATGACTCGCCGATCGGTCCTGAATTGGAGCAAAGTCGCCGGCAGCAGCGTAAACGGCACGGAGGCGTCTTGTGGCATCGGCGATGCAGCCCCCCTTCCACGACGATGTCCGGCGCTTCCGGCGTCACTTGCTGGCGGTGGCGGTCGTCGTCGCCGCCAGCATCTTTCTCCTTCAAACCGCCTGGGCCGGCGATCCGCGGATCAGCGCCGATGAGGCGCATCGGCGGGCGGCCGCCGGCGACGTCCTGCTGATCGACGTGCGGACGCCACGCGAATGGCGCCAGACCGGCCTCCCCGTCGATGCCGCCACGGCCACCTTGCGCGCGCCGCATGGCAATGACGGCTTCTTGCAGCGGATCGAGCAACTGACCGGCGGCCGGCGCGACCAGCCGGTCGCCCTGATCTGCGCGACGGGGGTGCGCTCAGCCCACGCCGCCCGGCTGCTCCGACAACAGGGCTATACGGCGGTGATCGACGTGAACGAAGGCATGCACGGCAACCGGAATGGCGACGGCTGGCTCAAGCGCGACCTGCCCGTGCGGGCGTGCAACGCTTGTTGATCCGGCTTGGCCGTACTTAACGTGTTGTTCACCGCTGCAAATCTAGGATTTCGGTCGAGGCGATACGACGTCGCCACGCACGTCCAACGACTTGAACTCCTAGATGCCGCAAGCCGCGCCAAGCCAAGCAGCCGAGTCCACGACTAGCACCGACCGGCTGGCCGGGCTGCTGGGGTTCGTGCAGCTTGGCCTTGAAGAAGAAGCGCTGCACCAGCTGCGCGCACCGATCGGCGGCAGCACGCCGATGATCGCGCCGCTGCCCGGCGCGACGGCCGAGCAAATCCTGCACGAGCAGTTCAACAACGTGGTGCTCGGCGCCGATCATCCGCTCGCGCCTTGGTTCCTGAATAGCAGGGGCGCGCAGCTTTGCTATGGCTACCCGCTGCTCGCCAAGGGCGATGGCTCGGTCTGGCCGCTGTTCGTGATGAAGATGAGGGTGGACCAGGGCGGCGGCGGTTTCGTCACGCAGGTCGAACCCTGGAACCACCTTCGGCTCAACGTCGGCCTGCTGCGCCATCTCGGCTTCGACGACGATGAGATCGCCGGGATCACGGAGGTCGGCCTCGACCCCAACCGCGACTTCGCCGACCGCCTGGCCGCCGTTTCCGAGCGAATTGGTCTGTCCGCCGATCGCTTCCCCGCGCGCGAGCTGCAGCCGGCGCCGCAAGGGTTCGACGCCGAGACCGAGGACGGGTGGATCAACTGCCCGATGCTGTTCATCCTGGCGCTGCCGCCGCACCGCCGTGCGCTGTCCACCGAACTGGCCGGCCTGACGCAGCCGAGCAAGCGCGCGCTTGCCGGCGAAAGCGCGTTGCAGCTGCTGAGCCGTTCCGCGGAAGACGTCGACGAGGACGCGGAGGACGACGAAGAAGCCGCCACCGACGCCAAGGCCCTGGTCTTCGAGGTCCACGCTTCCGGGCCCAGCCAGACGGCCGCGATCCGTTCCAGCCTGAAGTCCTCTTGCACTCTGGTGACGGCGCCGCCTGGCACGGGCCAGATCGCGACCGTTCTGAACCTGATCGCGACGTCGGTTCTAAGGGAGGAGAGCGTCCTCTACGTCTCGCCCCTGCGCGCGTCGGTCGATCAGATCGTGCGCCACGTCGAGACGCTGATCGGCAAGGACCTCCCCTTCGCGATGCGCATCGGCGCCGACCGCGAGAACGAAGAGCGCAGCCAGCTGCAGCGCGACGCCCTGTTCGAGATGGCGAAAGCCGACACCGGTTCGGAGCCAGCGCAGAAGACCAAGCGCGACAAGCCGACCATTCGCGGGCTGCGCGAGCTCGACCAGGCCGCGCCCGATACCGAGGAGGCGGCGCAGAAGCTGCGCGACGCGCACCGCGCCGTCGCCGAGGCCAACGCCGAGCTGCGCGCGATGTCGCTGACCCAGGGGCCGAACTGGGCCGGGCGTCAGGCCGCCAAGATGAACCCCAGCTTCGACCGGGAAACCCTGTCGGACTGGCGCGACGAGATCGAGGCGATCGCCGGCAACAGGAACCACGGGCTCGGCACCCGGATGATGAACATGATCTCGCGCGCCGATCCGAAGACGGAACTGATCCGCGAGATCAAGACCGCCTACAGCCGCCTGCCGAAAGAGGTGCACGCGCCGGTCATCAAGAAGATCGACGAGGACGAGGGCCTGTCCGCCCTCAGCGAAGCGATCGACCTGCTCGACACCTTCCTGGACTGGCGCGACCTCGTGAAGGCGCGGATGGAGGCGATCCGCAAGCTGGTCCGGCTCACCGACAGCCGCACGCTCGAGCTGCAGCAGCTGAACTACAGCTCGTCGAAGACGGCGGCGGCGCGCGAGCTGTTTCGCGATCTTTGGCAGGACCGGCTGACCAACAACATCCCCCTGCTGGACAAGCAGATCGACACCTTCTGCGACCTGCTGACCCGGGAGCCGACCGGCGACCCGAAGCAGCAAACGCAGCAAGCGCTGAAGCTCACCCGTGCGATCTCGGTCCTGTCGAAGACGCTTCCCGTCTGGGTCGCCACCGTCGACACCGCGATCAGCCGCCTGCCCTCGCAGCCCGGCCTGTTCGACCTGGTGATCATCGACGACGCCGACCAGGTCGAGCTGGCGGCGATCCTGCCGATCCTGTTCCGCGCCAAACGCGCGATGGTCATCGGCGCCGGCCACCGCGCCGCCGACGGCGGTGGCGCGAACCTGGCCAATCTGCCGCTGGTGCAGAAGGCCGCCGCCGCCCTGCCGCACTGGTGCCGCGATCCGCTGACGAAGGCGCTGCCGGCCCTCGATGGCGCGCTGGAAGGTACCGACCAGCTGTGCGAGCTGGCCGACCACTTCCGCTCGCACCCACTGGTGGCCGACTATCTGAGCCGGACGTTCTACGAGGCGCGCATGCGCATCCGGACGAACGTCCGCAACCTCACATCCGGCCTGTCGCCGATCTACACCGGCGTGCACTGGCATGGCGCGATCGGACGCATGGCGCCGCTGCGCGAGGGCGAGCCGGACGTCAACCTCGGCGAGATCGACGTCTGCGTCGCGCTGCTGCGGCGCTGGCGCATGGACAAGCTGCTGAGTTCGGCGCCGCGGCGCACCTTCGGCATCGTCAGCCCGATCGAGGAGCAGCCGTCTGCCTTGCGCGACCGGTTGAAGGCCGAGATGTTCCCGCTGGCGGACCTGAAACGCCTGCACGTTGGACCGCCGCGCATGTTCGCCGGCAAGCAGGTCGACTTCCTGATCGTGATGCCGGGACC
>CAZVLI010000557.1:0-3418 GCA_964627965.1 uncultured Rhodospirillales bacterium | reverse complement strand
CGTGCTGCTGTTTGAGTATCGACAGGTCGAGGCCATGAGCCGTGGCCTGGAGGATCGCGTGCAAGAACGCACCGCGGAGCTCTCCAAGCTGAACGATCAGCTCAGCCGGGAGATCGAGGAGCGGGCGCAGCTCGCGGCGCGCAACCGGACGCAGAGTGCCTGGTTGAGGGCGATCCTGGACAACGCCCCGGTGCAGATCATGCTGACCGATACGGCCGGCATCGTCCTCGCCGCTAGCAGCAACTGCCATGAGCTGTTCCGGAGCGGAGCGACCGAAGTTGCCGGTCGGCCGGCTGTCGATCTGCTTGAGCTTGACCTTGTCGAAAGCTTTGCCGGCATGGGGGCGCAGGTTGTCCGGAGCGGGAGCACCGTCCAGCGGGAACTGGTTCGCGAGCGCGACGAACAGTCGTTCCATCACCTCTGCGCCAGTTTTCCCCTGCGCGATGACGGCGACTCGATCGTCGGCGTCTGCACCATCTGCAGCGACGTCACCGAGATCCGCCGGGCCGAGGCGCGCCTGCGCCAAGGCCAGAAGCTGGAGGCGATCGGCCAGCTCACAGGCGGCGTCGCGCACGACTTCAACAACCTGCTGGCGGTCATCGTCGGCAACCTTGATCTGATCGCGGAAGACCTGGAAATCCGGGACAGCCGCCTCGACGCGGTTTTCAACGCCAGCCAGCGCGGCTCCGAGCTGACCCAACGTCTGCTGGCCTATGCGCGTCGTCAGGCGCTGTTGCCGCGCGCGGTCGACGTCACCGGCCTGGTGCGCGGCATGCGCGATCTGCTGGCTCGGACGCTGGGCGAGAATATCGAGATCGCGACCGAGCTACCGGACGGGCTCTGGCGCGCGAAAGTCGATCCTGGGCAGGTCGAGACGGCGATCATCAACCTGGCGGTGAACGCGCGCGATGCAATGCCGCAGGGCGGCCGCATGACCATCGCATGCAGCAACGCGACGTTGAGCGATGCCGATGTCGCCGACCTGGAGGACGTGGCGCCGGGCGACTACGTCCTGCTCTCGGTGAATGACAACGGCGCCGGCATGACCGCGGAGACGCTGGCCCGCGCCTTCGAGCCGTTCTACACGACCAAGGAGGTTGGCCAGGGCAGTGGCCTGGGCCTGTCGATGGTCTACGGCTTCGTTCGTCAGTCGGACGGCCATGTCGCCATCTCCAGCGCCGCCGGTACCGGAACCACGGTGCGCATCTATCTGCCGCGCGCCGAGGCGTCGGGTGTCGCCACCTCGACGGCGCCGGCCAGGGAACTGCCGCAAGGCAAGGGCGAGCGCATCCTGGTGATCGAGGACGATGGAGACGTCGCCTCGATGGTCGGCGCGGTGCTCGAACGGCTCGGCTACCGCGTTCATGCGGCGGACGGCGCCGCGACGGCCATGGCGCTCCTGGACGATGGACCGGGCGTCGACCTGGTGCTGTCCGATGTGGTGCTGCAGGGTTGCGTCAGCGGGCCGGACTTTGCCGCGTCGCTACGCACGTCGCGTCCGGGCCTGCCGGTCATCTTCATGTCCGGCTACGCGGCGGACGCGGCGGTCAACCGGCTCGGCGACGACGCCGTCCTGCTGACCAAGCCGTTCGACCGGCAAAAACTGGCGGCGGCAGTGCGCGAGGCGCTGGACCGCCGCGCGGCCTGAACGTCCGTCGCCGCCCGCCGTCAGCTCCGGGCGACGCCGAACATCTGCGCCTCGGACGCCTGCACGAACAGGTTGGTCATCGCGTCCTCGACGAACTCGTAGGTGAACTGCGGCTTCACGCCCTCGAACTTGCAGGATGCCAGCACCTGCTCGATGACGAACTTCGGCTGGAAGTAGGCCAGCGGCGCCTCGTTCTGCCGTACCCCGGCGATCACCTGGTTGAACACGTCGTCGGTCAGCTCCAGCCCCTTGGAGCGCGCCATGTTGTCGAACACCTCGCGGAACAGCGCCTCGTCCGGCTCCAGCGTCTCCAGCTTGTAGGCGATGCGGCGCTGGAACGCCGGGTCCATCAGGTCGTTCGGGTGCAGGTTGGTGGAGAAGATGACGATCTCGTCGAACGGCAGCTGGATGGTTTTGCCGGAGTGCAACGTGAGGAAGTCGACGCGGCTGTTCAGCGGCACGATCCAGCGATTCAGGATGTCCTCCGGCTTCGCCCGCTGGCGCCCGAAGTCGTCGATCAGGAAGGTGCCGTTCAGCGCCTTGATGTGCAGCGGCGCCTCGTAGAACTTGGCCAGCGGGTTGAACTTGAGGTCGAGCATCTCGATCGACAGCTCGCCGCCGGTGATCACCATTGGCCGGTAGCACGGCACCCAGCGTGGATCGACCCGGCTGCGCCTCGCGCCGCGCCCGGTCTCCTCGGTGCCGGCGCTGCCCGCCACCGCTTTGTGGATGGTCGGGTCGTAGACCTTCATGATGTCGCCGTCGATCTCCACGCAGTAGGGGACGTAGACGACGTTTTGAAAGATGTGGCCGACGATCTCGGCGATGGTGGTCTTGCCGTTGCCGGCCGGCCCGTAGATCAGGATCGCGGTGCCGGAATTGATCGCCGGACCGAGCCGGCGGACGAACGTGTCGGGCACGACGATGTCGTTGAAGGCCTCGTCCAGCATCGGCCGGCTGACCCACTCGTTGGTCACCCGCTGCAGCTGGATGCGTTCCTGGTAGGCCTCCAGCGACACCGGCGCGGGCCCGAAATACTGGCTCTGGTTCATCGCCTCGGCGGCCCATTCGCGACCCAGCCGGGTGAGCTGGTGGCGCATCTCGGCGATCGCGCTGGCGCTGCCGCTGGCGCTGCCGGTCGCCTCCAGCAGCTTGCGCTCCTTGGCTTCCTCGATCAGGCGATTGACCATGCCGCCGCTGATCTTCATCGCGTCGGCCAGCTGCGACGGCAGTTCCAGGTTCTCGGTGTACATGCCCTTGAGCATGTGGTTGAGCATGAACATCGGGTCGATGCCGCAGTCGTCCAGGCCCAGCGGCGCGCGCGGCGCCTCGCCGATCACCGCGTCGATCTGCTCCGCCGTGACGAAGCCCAGCTCGGTAAGGCTGTCTCCGAGCCGGCCGCCATTCTCCTGCTGGTGCGCCAGGGCCTGGCTGATCTGCTCCGATGTGACCAGTCCCTTGGCCACCAGGATGTCGCCGAGGTTCATCCGAACCGTCCCCTTTGCTGCCGTCCTACGCGCTAGTTTGCGTTAATGTAGGGCGAAAACTTAGCGATTTCCTTCCGGAGTACCCCAGCATGGCCCTGCATACCGGCCGCCATTTCCTTCAGATTCCCGGTCCGACCAACGTTCCCGACCGGGTTCTGCGCGCCATCGACCACCCGACGCTCGACCATCGCGGCCCGGATGTCGTCGGAGACGTTGTCCGTGCGGAGGTCCTGCTCGGCCAGCTTGAGGAACACGGCCTTGCCCGCATCCGCCTTCAGATCGA
>CAZVLI010000556.1:0-3422 GCA_964627965.1 uncultured Rhodospirillales bacterium | reverse complement strand
CCTGATCAGGAAACAGACGACAGATGACGCAACCCACCGGTACCCATTCCACCTACGACACGATCGGCATCTGCGACGACCTGGAGGGCGCGATCTACAAGGTCGACCCGGCCGACACGCCGTTCTTCGCCATGGTCGAGAAGACCACGGTGAAGCAGATCAAGCATGAGTGGCAGACCCAGTCGCTGGCCGCCGCCAATGGCTCCAACGCGGTGATCGAGGGCGACGACGCCACCACCGACGCGGCGGTCGCGACGGTGCGCCTCGACAACTACACGCAGATCTCCGACAAGGTCGCGCAGGTTTCCGGCACCAACCGGTCCGTGGAGGCCGCCGGCCGCGGCGACGAGCTGGCCTACCAGCTCGTGCTGAAAGGCATGGAGCTGCGCCGCGACGTCGAAACCATCCTGCTCGCCAACCAGGCCAAGCTGGCCGGCAACGACACCACCGCACGGCTGAGTGGCGGCATCGAGTCCTGGATCGCGAGCAACAGCGACAAGGCCGGCGACGGTTCCGACCCGACCGGCGACGGTTCCGACGCCCGCACCGACGGCACCGCGCGCGCCTTCACCGAGGACCAGCTCAAGGACGTGCTGCAGTCCTGCTGGACCAATGGTGGCAAGCCCGACACGCTGATGATGGGCGCCTTCAACCGGCGTCAGTTCTCCACCTTCACCGGCGCCTCGACCCGGTTCGACGCCGGCGACGACAAGAAGCTGGTGGCCTCCATCGAGCTCTACGTGTCCGACTGGGGCGAGATCAAGGCGGTGCCGAACCGGTTCATGCGGGGCAGCTCCGCGCTGGCGCTGGACACCGACTTCTGGTGCATCGGCTTCCTGCGCGGCCGCCGCTTCCGCCTGCACCCGCTGGCCAAGACCGGCGACACCGACCGGCATCAGATCCTTGCCGAGTACACCCTGGTCGCCAAGAACGAGAAGGCCAGCGGCATCGTCGCCGACCTGACGTCGAGCTAGTTCACCCGCGCTCCCTCCCGCCTCTCGGGGCGGCGCGGTTCGCCGCGTCGCCCCGTTTTCTTTCATCCAAGGAGAACCCATGGCGATCACCAAGAGCCGGGTCTACACGGCGCTGGCGTCGGCCGCGCGCACCGCGTCCGGCAACTCCGGCGCCATCGGCGTGGTGGAGAATTTCGACGAGTTGCTGGTGGTGCTTTCGGTGACGGCGGCGTCCGCCTCCGACACGCTCGACATCGCGTACCAGGTCTCGCCGGACGGCGGCACCACCTGGGTCACGCACACCGCCTTCAGCCAGGTCGCGACGACCGGCGAGAGCCTGTTGAAGCTGGAGAATGTCGGCACGCTGGGCCGCATCGCCTACACCATCGGCGGCAGCGATCCGAACTTCACCTTCGCGGTTTGGCTGGTCGGCAAGCGCCGTGGCTAGGCCACTCGCCTCGCGCCCGGGCATGGACGTGAGCTGGTCCTTCGATGCGTCGGAGGGCGTCTACGTCATCGAGCATCGCCAGCAGGTCGAGCCGATCCTGGCGCAGAACCGCCGCGACCAGGCCGACCACGACCGCCGCCCCAACGGCGACTTCTGGCATGCCGGCCGCATCCCGCTGAGCCTTGCCTACGCGTGGCTCAAGGAAGGTATCGACGTCTTCAACCGCGACCACTGGCCGGCGGTGCGCCGCAAGCTCAACGACATCGACTACGCGGACCTGCGCACCGCCGGCCGGTTCCGGGTCTAGGGGACACGCATGGCCATCACCACTTACGACGAACTGCGCGCCGGCGTGGCCGGCTGGCTGGCGCGCGATGACCTCGCCGACGCGGTGCCGGACTTCATCGCGCTGGCCGAGGCCCGCATCAACAGGCTGATCCGCACCCGCGAGATGGAAACGCGCGCCACGGCGGCGACCACGGCGGGCAATGCCTATCTCGCGTTGCCGGAAGGCTTCGGCGGCGTGCGCTACGTGAAGCTGACGTCGACCGATCCGGCGGCCCAGCTCCGCTTCGCCACGCCGACCCAGATCGATCAGATGTGGGCCGGCAGCCAGACCGGACAGCCGCGCGTCTACGCCATCGTCGGCGACAGCTTCCGTCTGGCGCCGACGCCGGACGCTACCTACACGGTCGAGATCGCGTTCAGCCGCAAGGTGCCGGCGCTGTCGGCATCGAACCCAAGCAACTGGCTGCTGGCCGCGCACCCCGACCTCTACCTCTATGGCGCCCTGGTCGCGGCCGAAGGCTACCTCGGCAATGACGCGCGCCTGCCGGGATGGAAGGCGTTGCTCGACGAGGCGCTCACCGAACTGGAGAACCAGGACGCCATGGACCGCTGGTCCGGCGGGCCGATGGCGATCCACACCGATACCGGCAATCCCTGAGGAGCTTACATGGCTGTCTCCCATACCGATCAGATCGACCTCATTCGAGACCCATCGCTGCGCGACAAGGTGCTCGCTGGCATGTTCGGCGCCGGGGCGGCGATCCAGTCCGAACAGTCGCCGCCGGCGAACCACACCGCCCGCGTCGCCTGGGCGATCCGCGTGCTGAGTGCGCCGAAGACCGAACTCGACAAGATGATGCCGTTGATCGTCGCCGCCAACGCCGGCGCGGCGAGCAAGGCGGCGGTGCTCGGCGCCAGCGACGCTGCGATCGCCAGCAACGTCGACGACCTGGTCGACTTCTTCGCCGACAACGACGCGAGCGGCGGCTGATGGTTCGCAACAGCAAACCATCCTGCCAGCGAGCCGGCTTCCTGTTGGGAGGCGGCTGATGGCGAACAAGATCTATCAGGCGGCCGAGACCGCGGTGGTGTGGACCGATACGTCGGGCGACTACGCCATGACGCTGAACGGCCTCGCCGCCGGCGCCGGGCGTCAGGGTGCCGTGCACGACTTCGGTGCGGCCGCGCGTGCCGCGCCGCATGGCTGGCGTGCCTGGTTCCGCGCGGCCACGACACCGGTGACAGGCGAACAGGTCGAGGTTTACGCCAAGACCTCCGACGGCAGCCGGCCCGACAATGACGACGGCACCGGCGACATCGCGCTGTCGTCGTCTGACAAGCTGCGCAACCTGCATCTGCTCGGCGTGATCATCGTCGACCAGGCCGCGATCGGCGTCACCTTCGCCGCTTCGGGCCTGGTCTGGCTGCCGCATCGCTATGTCATGCCGGTGCTCTACAACGCGACGGCGGACGCCTTCGTGGCCAGCGATGATGTCTGCGGCTTCTCGCTGACGGCGGTGCCGCCGGAGGTACAGTGAGCCTGGCCTTGGCGGCCGGGGCGCCGCCGGTGCGGCAAGCGGCATTCAATCCGCTCAGTCCGCAGGCGCGGGGCCTCGTCGTCGCGGTCTCGACGGTCGTCGCGCCGGGTTCGGTGTCGTCGCTCTACGACGCCGGGCCACGGCGCCGACATGCGACCCTGGTCAACGTCGATACGACCGACTGGGGAGTCGCCG
>CAZVLI010000555.1:1957-3425 GCA_964627965.1 uncultured Rhodospirillales bacterium | reverse complement strand
CGCCGCCGTCGCGGCCGGCGCCAAGGCGAATGGCTTGCCGGCCATGGAGATCATCTCCGGCGCCGGCCACGACGCCTGCCACATGGCCACCGTCGCGCCGACCGGCATGATCTTCGTGCCCTGCGAGAACGGCATCAGCCACAACGAAGTCGAGAACGCCGAGAAGCCCGATATCGCGGCTGGCTGCGACGTGCTGCTACAGGCGATCCTGGACCGGGCGAACGCGGTGGGTTAGTCGGTGCCGCAGCCTCGATGGTATCGTACGAAACCATCGATTAACTAATATCCGAGTATGTCCTTGGGTGGGGTCGCTAGTAAATTGCCGCGACCCGCGCGTTCAAAAGGGGATGTACCCGTGGGTTTCAGTGCACAGAGTTTCGTCGACGCGGTCGACAGCCTGCCAACGCCGGTCATGTTTTGCGACGCCGGCAGCTTCGTTATCAGCTATGCCAATGCCGCGTCGATCGAGGCGTTGCGAAAGATCGAGCATCATCTGCCGGTGAAGGCTGACGACATCGTTGGCCACTGCGTCGACGTCTTTCACAAAAACCCGCAACACCAACGGACGATGCTAGCGGACCCGGCGCGGCTGCCGCACAAGGCCCAGATCAACCTCGGCGACGAGGTTCTCGACCTCAACGTGTCGGCGCTGAAGGACGGGCGGGGCAAGCTCAGCGGCTACGTCCTGGCGTGGAACGTCGTCACCGACGCGGTTCGTCACGCCGAGCGTGTCGAGCAGTTGCTGCGGATGATGGACAACATGCCGGTCAACGTGATGATGGCCGACCGCGACAGCTTCGAGATCACATACGTCAATCGGACCAGCCGCGAGACGCTAAGGCCCTTGCAGGCGCACCTGCCGGTGAGCGTTGACGAGCTCGAAGGCCAGTGCATCGACATCTTCCATAAGAACCCGGCGGGGCCGCGTCGCATTCTGTCCGATCCGGCCAACCTTCCCTATGCGGTGACGATCGGCCTCGGCGATGACCTCCTGGCGCTGGAAGCCGCGGCGATCCATGACAGCGAAGGCAACTACGAGGCACCGATGATCTCATGGCGCGTCATCACGCAGGAGGTCACGCTGGCTCGAAGCGTTTCCGACGTGGTCGACGTGATCGCCTCGGCGGCGACCGAACTCCAGGCCACCGCGGAGCAACTGGCGACCAATGCCACGGACACCAGCGGCAAGAGCGGCGCCGTCGCGGCGGCGTGCGAGGAACTCGGCGCCTCGATCCGCGAGATCGGTACTCAGGTTCAGCGTGCGGCCGACATTACCGGCAATGCGGTCAACGAAGCGAAGCAGTCGAGTGAACTGCTGAACGGCCTGGCCGACTCGGTCGGTCAGATCGGCGACTTCGTGAAGACGATCCAGGAGATCGCCAGCCAGACCAACATGCTGGCGCTCAACGCCACGATCGAGGCGGCGCGCGCCGGCGAAGCCGGCAAGGGCTTCGCGGTGGTGGCGTCG
>CAZVLI010000555.1:1132-1947 GCA_964627965.1 uncultured Rhodospirillales bacterium | reverse complement strand
CTGGATGCGCAGGCGCTGGCCAATCAGACGGCGAACGCGACCGACCAGATCACCCGCCAGATCGCGACGGTTCGGGGTTCGACGGAGGCGGCCGTGAAGGCGATAGGCGATGTCTCCGAGACGATCACCACCATCAACGAGGTGACGACCGCGATCAGCTCGGCGGTGGAGGAGCAGAGCGCGGCGACGATGGAAGTGAACAGCAATGTTGTCGCGGTGAGCGAGTCGACCGACGACACCGGCCGCATGTCGAGCGAACTGGAGAAGGCCGCGGCCGAGCTCGCGCAGCAGTCCGAGGCGGTGAAGCAGAAAGTGCAGGACTTCATGGAGCACTGCCGCCTGGCTGGCTGACGGCGCTGCGCCTTGAGTGAGGCGCGTTTCCGACCTATCTCATAGCGATGGTGTCTATTCCGGGATTGGGTGGGCTTGTGGCCCGCTATCAGCGCCCCGTCGTCTCCGTGGTGCGTTTGTCGGGCGTGATCGGGCCGTCGGGCGGGCCGATGCGGCCGTCGTTGAACCTGGCCGGGTTGGCCGGGCTGCTGGAGCGGGCGTTCAAGGGGCGAGTGTCGGCGGTGGCGTTGGCGATCAACTCGCCGGGCGGCTCGCCGGTGCAGTCGGCGCTGATCCATGACCGCATCCGCATGCTGGCCGATGAGAAGGACATCCCGGTCTACGCCTTCTGCGAGGACGTGGCGGCGTCGGGCGGCTACTGGCTGGCGTGCGCCGGCGACGAGATCCACGCCAACGCCAACTCCATCGTCGGCTCGATCGGCGTGATCTCCGGCGGCTTCGGCTTCGACAAGGTGCTGCCCATG
>CAZVLI010000555.1:0-1122 GCA_964627965.1 uncultured Rhodospirillales bacterium | reverse complement strand
TACCGAACTCATCAAGAAGATCGGTGTGGACCGGCGCGTCTACACCGCCGGCGAGAAGAAGGCGTTCCTCGACCCGTTCCAGCCGGAGAACGAGACCGACGTGAAACGCCTGAAGGCGCTGCAGAAGGAAATCCACGACCAGTTCAAGACCCACGTCCGTGGCCGGCGCGGCGAGCGGCTGAAGGGCAGCGACCGTAAGCTGTTCTCCGGTGAGTTCTGGACCGGGCAATCGGCGCTGGACCTCGGTCTGGTCGACGGCGTCGGCGAGCTGCGCCAGGTGATGCGGGCGAAGTACGGCAACAAGACCAGGTTCCGCGTGCATCAACCGGGTCGCGGCTTCCTGCAACGCCGTCTGGGGTTGGAGCGCGGCGAGGGCTGGGACAGTGGCCTTAACCTCGCCGACGGACTTGTCGCGGCGGTGGAGAAGCGGGCACTGTGGCAGCGCTACGGCCTCTAGGGTGGTGCCGGTGATCGGTCTGGTGAAACTGGTGGTGACGGCGGCGGCGATCCTCGGCGCGGTGCAGGGTGTGCGCGCGCTGATCCAGCGCGGCCGCGCGGCGGCCCCGAAGCCAGGCAACGAGCCGGTCGAGATGACCGAGTGCCCGGCCTGCGGCATCTATGTCGGCGGGCCCTGCGACAAGCCGGACTGCCCTCTGGCCTGAGCCGGGCCTGACGTCAGCTTGACCCTGGGGCGCTGCGTGCTTAGGTTCGCGCCGCGCATTCCACCGAAAGCCGATCATGCCCCGCAAGCCAGCGAAAACCCTGACCTTTCAGGACCTTATCCTGACGCTCCAGACCTACTGGTCGGGCCAGGGCTGCGTCATCCTGCAGCCCTACGACATGGAGGTCGGCGCCGGTACGTCGCATTGGGCGACGACCTTGCGGGCGTTGGGTCCGAAGACGTGGAACTGCGCCTATGTGCAGCCCTCGCGCCGGCCGACCGACGGCCGCTACGGCGAGAACCCGAACCGGCTGCAGCACTACTACCAGTTCCAGGTGCTGATGAAGCCGTCGCCGCCGGACCTGCAGGAGCTTTATCTCGGCAGCCTGGACGCGATCGGCATCGATAGCGCCAACCACGACATCCGCTTCGTCGAGGACGACTGGGAGAACCCGACGCTG
>CAZVLI010000554.1:0-3426 GCA_964627965.1 uncultured Rhodospirillales bacterium | reverse complement strand
CGCCGGCTACATCGTGTTCACGCTGGCGGTCACCGAGTGGCGGCTGAAATACCGGCGTGAGATGAACAACACGGACTCGATCGCCAACACGCGGGCCATCGACAGCCTGCTGAACTTCGAGACGGTGAAGTACTTCAACAACGAGGAGTACGAGGCCCGTCGCTACGACGACGCCTTGGAGCGCTACGAGAAGGCGGCGGTCCTGAGCCAAGTGTCGCTGTCGCTGCTCAACATCGGCCAGGGCGTGATCGTCGCGCTGGGCATGTGCTCGGTGATGTGGCTCGCCGCCATCGGCGTGCGCGACGGCACGATGACGGTCGGCGACTTCGTGCTGGTCAACACCTTCATGTTGCAGCTTTACCAGCCGCTCGGTTTCCTCGGCATGGTCTACCGCGAGATCAAGCAGAGCCTGGTCGACATGGAGAAGATGTTCGAGTTGATGCGAGTCCGGGGCTCGATCACCGACAAGCCGGACGCGCGAGAGCTGGCGGTCACGGGCGGCGCCATCGAGTTCGACCACGTCAGCTTCGCCTACGACGCGCGGCGCCCGATTCTGCGCGATGTCTCGTTCACTGTCCCCGCCGGCAAGACGGTGGCGGTGGTCGGCGCGTCCGGCGCCGGCAAGTCGACGCTGTCGCGGCTGCTGTTCCGGTTCTACGACATCGACGAGGGCGCGATTCGGATCGACGGCCAGGACATTCGCGACGTGACCCAGTCGTCGCTGCGGGCGGCGATCGGCATCGTTCCGCAGGACACCGTGATGTTCAACGAGACCATCGAGTACAACATCCGCTACGGCCATCCCGGCGCCGAACGTCCGACGATTGAAGAGGCGGCGCGGATGGCGCGGATCGAACGCCTGATCGGCGACCTCCCGGCCGGCTACGAGTCGATGGTCGGCGAGCGCGGCCTGAAGCTCTCCGGCGGCGAGAAGCAGCGCATGGCGATCGCCCGCACGATACTGAAGCGCCCCAGGATCATGGTCTTCGACGAGGCGACGTCGGCGCTCGATACCGCGACGGAGAAGGAAATTCAGGCGTCCTTGAAGGAACTTTCCGCGGACGCGACGACGCTGGTGATCGCGCACCGGCTGTCGACGGTGGTCGACGCCGACGAGATACTGGTTCTCGACCAGGGACAAGTCGTGGAGCGCGGCCGGCACGGTGCGTTGCTGGCCGCCGACGGCGTCTACGCCGACCTGTGGCGACGTCAGCAGCAGGAGGCGGAGGCGATGAAACTGCTGGAAGCGGTCTCCGAGTGACGGCTTTCCGGTTGAGGCATTAGCGGCGGCGGGCTAAAGGGTTGCGCATGGATATGTTGCGTACCGTGCTGGTGCCGGTGCACCGCGAGGGCTGGAAGTTCATCGCGATCTTCGCGGTGATTGCGCTCGTGCTGTCATTCATCTGGGCGCCGCTTGGCTGGATCGGCGCCATTCTCACCGTCTGGTGCATCTACTTCTTCCGCGATCCGGAGCGGGTGACCCCGGTCCGCGACGGCCTGCTGGTCAGCCCGGCGGACGGCGTGGTGCAGTCGATCGGCAACGCGGTGCCGCCGGCCGAACTCGGCATGGGCGACTGGCCGCGGCCGCGGATCGCCATCTTCATGAACGTCTTCGACGTGCACGTGAACCGGGTGCCGACCGACGGGCGCATCACCGCTTTGGCCTACCGTCCCGGCGCCTTCCTCAATGCCTCCCTGGACAAGGCCAGCGAGGACAACGAGCGCATGGCGGTGCGGATGACGACGTCGGAGGGCAAGGACATCGCCTTCGTGCAGATCGCCGGCCTGGTGGCGCGGCGCATCCTCTGCGAGCTGTTCGAAGGCCAGCAGGTCGGCGCCGGCCAGCGTTTCGGCATGATCCGCTTCGGTAGCCGGGTCGACGTCTATCTCGACGAGGGCATGGCGCCGCTGGTGGCGGTCGGCCAGCGCGCGGTCGCCGGCGAGACGGTGCTGTGCGACACGCGGTCCAGCGAAGGGCGCCGGGAAGGCGAGGTGCGCTGATGCTGGGCGGCCGCCGGCGCCGGCTGCGGGCTCTGCCGGTCAACTCCATCGTCCCGAACGTGCTGACCGTGCTGGCCCTCTGCGCCGGCCTCAGCGCGATCCGTTTCGCGCATCTTGAGCGGTTCGACCTGGCGGTCGTGGCGATCCTGGTGGCGGCGATCCTGGACGGTCTCGACGGTCGCATGGCGCGGTTGCTCAAGGGGGCGACCAAGTTCGGCGCGGAGCTCGACTCGCTGTCCGACAGCGCGGCATTCGGCATCGCGCCGGCGCTCATCATGTACCAGTGGAGCACGCACGAGATCGGCGGGCTCGGGTGGATGTCGGCGCTGGCGCTGGCGACCTGCTGCGCGCTGCGGCTGGCGCGCTTCAACGTGACGCATGACGATCCGGAGCGGCCGGCGTGGACTAACCGTTACTTCACCGGCCTGGCGGCACCGGCGGCGGCGGGATGCGCGCTGCTGCCGCTGATCATCTCGCTGCAGTTCGACGGCGCGCATCCGTGGCCGGCGATCTTCGATGCGCTGTGGCTGTTCTTCATCGCGTTCCTGATGATCAGCCAGATCCCGACCTTCTCGCTGAAGGTCCTGCGCGTGAAGCGCGAGCACGTCCTGCCGGTGCTGCTCGCCGCCGGCGTCGTCGCGGCGCTGCTGGTGAGCTATCCCTGGTTCCTGCTGTCGCTGATCGTCGTCATCTACATGGTGTCGATACCGTTCAGCTTCCGCAGTCAGCGCAAGCTGCTCCGCGCCGGCCCGCCGGCGGACGAAATCCGGGTCGATGAAGACGACGACGAGGGCGATGGCACGCCAGCGGAGAAGAGCTGACGCGGCTACTCCGCCGGCTGCAATGTCGGCTCGCCTTTCTTGGCCGCCTTGCGCCGCTTCTTTTCCGCCCGGCGCTCTGCCCGCCCTTCGCGCCAGGCCGTGACCCGGGCGCCCAGCGCCAGCAGGCTCGGCGTGACGATCAGCGTCAGGAATGTCGCGAAGGCGAGGCCGAAGGCGACGGCGGTGGCGAGCTGAACCCACCACTGCGTCGACGGCGCGCCCAGCGACACGGTGCGGCCGAAGAAGTCGATGTTCATCTGGAACACCATCGGCAGCAGGCCGCAGATCGTCGTGACCGTGGTGAGCATCACCGGTCGCAGACGCTGCGTGCCGGTCCGCACCACCGCTTCCAGCGGCGGCATCTCCTTCGACAGGCGCGCGTAGGTATCGATCAGCACGATGTTGTTGTTCACCACGATGCCGGCCAGCGCGATCACGCCGATTCCGGTCATGACGATGCCGAACACCTGACCGGTGATGATCAGCCCGAGCACCACGCCGACGGTGGACATGATCACCGCCGTCAGGATCAGGAAGGCGTGGTAGAAGCTGTTGAACTGCGTCACCAGGATGATCGCCATCACGAACAGCGCCACGCCAAAGG
>CAZVLI010000553.1:0-3426 GCA_964627965.1 uncultured Rhodospirillales bacterium | reverse complement strand
ACGCAGCCGCCATGGCCTGGCTGTACCGCATCGCCACCACCATCGGACGTGCGCTGGCGTTCGTCTGGCGCCTGCGCTGGCGACTGGTCGGCGCCCTGATCCTGTTCGCGATCTTCAGCGGCGGCTACGCGCTGCACAACTACTACGGCGTCGACGAGGCCGAGGCTTGGTTCGGGCATGACGATCCGGCGATGAACAGTCCGCTGGCGCAGTTCAAGTACGGCTCGACCGGTGGCGATCGGCTGATCGGCGTGCCGGTCGGCATTTTCAAGGCGCTGCCGGAACTGTGCGCCGACTACCTGCCGGGCGAGGGTTGGGAATCGCTCGGCTTCATCTTCGAGCCGGGCATGGATCGGCCGATCGGTACGTCATTGCGACGCAGCCTCGGGTTCGAGCGGGTGTCGTTGAACTGCGCCGCCTGCCATGTCGGCACCTATCGCGGAACGCCGGAAGCCGAGCCGGTGATCGTCGTCGGCATGCCGTCGCACAGCCTCGACCTCACCGGTTTCGCGCGGTTCCTCAGCCAGTGCGCGCTCGACGAGCGGTTCAACCCATGGCAGGTGGTGCAGGCCGCCGAGCGCGCGGGCGCTGACTACTCCTGGTGGGACCGGCTGCTGCTACGCTACGTCGCGGTGCCGGCGATGAAGGAGTTCCTGGTGCTGGCCAAGCACCGGTTCCGCTTCCTGGAGAAGCAGACCGAGCCGGGGCCGGGACGCTTCGACACCTTCGGGCCGGCGAAGGCGCTGCTGAACTGGCGCTTCGAGGCACTGCCGCGGCGCGAGATGGTCGGCGTCAACGACTTCCCCTCGCTGTGGCTGCAAGGCCCGCGCGCCAGCATGCGGCTGCACTGGGACGGCAACAACGACTCGGTGGAGGAGCGCAACCGGTCGGCGGCCTTCGGCACCGGCGCGGTGCCGGCGACACTCGATCGCGAGTCGCTGGCCGCGACCGCCACGTGGCTGCGTGGGGAGAGCAACGAGCCGCCGACCTACCCCTTCCCCATCGACGAGGCCCTGGCGGCACGCGGCGCGCCGCTCTACGCGCGCTACTGCGCCGACTGCCACGGCAAGAGCGGACGGGACTTCGCCGGCGCCCGCGTCGGCCAACCCGAACCCATCGCTGAGCTGCGTACCGATCCCTGTCGGCTCGACAACTACACGGCCGAGTTGGCCCGTGAGCAGGGCAATCTCTACGCGGCCTTTCCAGAGGAACGGTTCAGCCATTTCCGCAAGACCGACGGCTACGCCAACATGCCACTGGACGGGCTGTGGCTGCGCGGGCCCTACCTGCACAACGGTTCGGTGCCGACGGTGCGCGACCTGCTGGAGCCGTGGGAGAAACGTCCGGCCGCCTTCTATCGCGGTTACGACGTGATCGACCGGACGCGGCTTGGCTTCGTCTCCGACGTCGCCCGCGCCGACGGCAAGGACTTCTTCCGCTACGAGACGCGCTGCCTCGCCGATCCCGTCATCTGCGCGCAGCACGAGAACCCCGACAACCGCCACGACGGCAATGTCTGCGTGCCCGGCCCGTGGGCCGGCAACAGCAATCGCGGCCACGACGGCCCGGCCTACGGCACCGACCTGCCGGCCGCCGACAAGGACGCGATTGTCGAATACCTGAAGACCTTCTGATGGCGACCGGCACGCGCAAGTGGATCAAGTGGACGGCGATCTCGCTGGCCGTGCTGCTCGTGTTCGGCGCCGGTGTCGCGGTGGTGGCGTGGTGGAAGTTCTTCCAGCGCGGCGAGCAGGTGCTGGCCGACGACCGCGCCCGCTTCGAGCACGGCTCGCTCGGCGCGGAGGTACTGGCCGGTCTGCCCTACCCGATCTTCATGATCCTGCCGCGTGTCTTCCCGGACCTGGTCGAACGGTATGCGACCGAAGGATACGGACCGGCGAAGGCGGGACACGGCGGCTACGGCGCCTTCGGCCTGCCGTGGCGGGAGGGCGCGCGAGTGCCGGTCGGGCTGTCGGTGAAAAAGCTCGGGTTCGAGCGGGTGACGCTGACCTGCGCCTTCTGTCACACCGCGAGCTATCGTCTTGCCGCGGACGAACGACCGCGCCTCGCGGTGGGCGGACCAGGGCACACGGTGAACCTGCAGGGTCTGTTGCGCTTCCTGTTCGCGGCCGCCGACGACGACCGCTTCACGGCGCTGCGGCTGCTGCCCGAGATGGCGCTGCACTTCGACTTCGATCTACTCGACTACGCGCTCTACGCCACCGTCATCATCCCAAAGACTCGACTCGCGCTGAAGCTGGCGAAGTCGGAGATGGCGTGGATGGACGACAAGCCGGCGTGGGGTCCCGGCCGCGACGACGCCTTCAACCTGCCGAAGTACCTGCTCACGCGCGCCGACTGGGACGACACGGTCGGCAACACCGACTTTCCAGCCCTGTGGCAGTTGGGCGCGCGCGACGGCCACCTGATGCACGCGGGCGGCGAGGCAACATCCGTGCACGCGGTGACCGCGACCTCGGCGCTTGGTGTCGGCGCCTTTCCGGCCGGCGGCTTCGACACGCGCGTGGCGTGGCTTGAGGACTTCACCCGCGAGTTGGCACCGCCCGCCTACCCGCTGCCGCTCGACCCGGCGCTGGTCGCCGCCGGCATCCCGCTGTTCCAGGCCCACTGCGCGGCATGCCACGGCCCGGTCGGTGCTCGGACCGGAACCGCGATCCCGCTGGACGAGATCGGGACCGACCCGGAACACGTGCTGACGTGGACCGATGCCGCCGCACGGCGCATGAACCGCGTGACCGGCGCACTCGGCCTGTCGGACGCGCCGATGCAGGCGGCGCAGGGCTACGTCGCCAAGCCGCTCGTCGGCTTGTGGCTGCTCGGGCCCTACCTGCACAACGGCTCGGTGCCGACACTGCTGGACCTGCTCACGCCGCCTGCGGAAAGGCCGGCGACGTTCCACCGCGGGCTCGATGTCGTCGACGTGGAGAAAGGCGGGTTCGTTTCGAGCGGACCGCACGCCGAGGCGGCGGGGTTCTTCTTCGACACCACGCTGCGCGGCAACGGCAACGGCGGCCATGACTACGGCACGGATCTCAGCGACGCGGAGAAGCGCGCGCTGCTGGCGTATCTCAAAACGCTGTAGCGACTCGCCGCTTGCTGGCGCGACCGCCGGGCGGGCGATACCATCAGGCAACGAATGCGGAGAGAACGTCATGCATGACCTGGTGGTACGGAACGGGCAGATCATCGATGGCAGCGGCGCGCCTGCGCGGGCGGGCGACATCGCTATCGACGACGGGCGCATCGTCTCGGTCGGTGGGAAGGCCGGCCCGGCGCGCCGCGAGATCGACGCGGCCGGTCGGGTCGTCACGCCAGGCTTCGTCGACGTGCACACGCACTATGACGGACAGGCGAGCTGGGACTCGCAACTCGCGCCATCCTCCTGGCATGGCGTCACCACCATCG
>CAZVLI010000552.1:0-3429 GCA_964627965.1 uncultured Rhodospirillales bacterium | reverse complement strand
ATTCTCCCGCAACGTCGCCGCGCAGCAGGGCATGACCGTGGCGGCCCTGCCGGTCGGCAGTCCGGCCTCGGGCGGTGCCGTGGTCGGCACCGGCGGCACCGTCTATGTCGGCGGCAGCCCGGGCCGTCCGAACTACACCACCACCAGCCCCGGCTTCACCGCCGGCGCCGGGCCGAGCCCGATCGGGGCGCCGCCGGCCGGTCTGGTCGCGACCATCAACTTCGGCCACGGCAGCGCCGGGCTGTCCGCTAAGGCGCAACGCGATATCCGTGCCGTCGCGGCCGAGGCGAAACGCACCGGCCGGACCGTTCGCGTCGTCGGCCATTCCAGCCAGCGCACGGGCAACATGCCCTTCGAGCGGCACTTGATCGCCAACTTCAATATCTCGCTCGATCGGGCCAACCGGGTGGCACAGGCCCTGGCGCGCGCGGGTGTCGACGGCTCGCGCATCGTGGTCGAGGCTGTAGGTGACACACAGCCGCTGTATTTCGAGTTCATGCCCAACGGCGAGGCGGAGAACCGCCGCGCCGAAATCTTCCTCGAATAGGTCGAACACAGCGTCGAATCGGCGTAGGAAGGGGAGCGGTCGGGCAGGGTGTCCGACCCGGCTGAACCGCTTTAGCCAAGGAGCAACGAGGTCGCGCGATGGACTCGTTTCATCGGATACGGCGCCTGCCGCCATACGTGTTCGCCGAGGTCAACGAGATGAAGGCCAAGGCGCGCGCCTCTGGCCAGGACATCATCGACGTCGGCATGGGCAACCCGGACCTGCCGACGCCGCCGCACATCGTGGCCAAGCTGGTCGAGGCGGTGCAGGACCCGCGCACCCATCGCTATTCCACCTCGCGCGGCATTCCCGGCCTGCGCAAGGCCAACGCCGCCTACTACCAGCGTCGCTTCGGGGTCGAACTGGACCCGGAGACCGAGACGATCGTCACGCTCGGCTCCAAGGAAGGGCTGGCGAACCTAGCGCAGGCGATCACCGCCCCTGGCGACGTGATCCTGGCGCCGAACCCGTCCTATCCGATCCACCCCTACGGCTTCATCATTGCCGGCGCCGTGATCCGGCATATCCCGGTCGCACATGGCGAGGACTTCTGGGAGAACCTGCAGCGCGCGATGCGCCATTGCGTGCCGCCGCCGACCGCTCTTGTCTTAAACTACCCCTCGAACCCGACGGCTGAAGTCGTTGATTTAGCTTTCATGGAGCGGATCGTTGAGTTCGCGCGCGAGCACGAGATCTATATCCTCTCCGACCTCGCCTATGCCGAAATCTACTTCGACGACAACCCGCCCCCGTCGATCCTGCAGGTGCCTGGCGCCAAGGACGTGGCGATCGAGTTCACCTCGCTGTCGAAGACCTATTCGATGCCCGGCTGGCGGATCGGCTTCGCGTCGGGCAACCGCGACCTGGTCCGGGCGCTGACCCGTATCAAGTCCTACCTCGACTATGGCGCCTTCACGCCGATCCAGGTGGCGGCCTGCACCGCGCTGAACGGCCCGCAGGACTGCGTGGAGGAGGCGCGGCAGATCTACCGCCGGCGCCGCGACGTGCTGGTCCAGGGCCTCGCCAGCGCCGGCTGGGAGATTCCGTCACCGCCGGCGACGATGTTCTGCTGGGCGCCGATACCGGAGTCGTTCCGCTCGCTCGGCTCGCTGGAGTTCTCCAAACTGCTGCTGCAGAAAGCCGGCGTCGCCGTCTCGCCGGGCATCGGCTTTGGCGAGTATGGCGACGAGTACGTCCGCATCGCGCTTGTTGAGAACGAACACCGAATTCGACAAGCGGTCAGAAATATCAAAAAGTTCCTGAGCATGTCTAATCAATACTCTGAAGAACTGCCGGCGCAGGCGAACGCGTGATGAGCCAGCCTCTGCGTCTTGGAATTGCCGGCCTCGGCACGGTCGGCGTCGGCCTGATCGAACTGCTGAACGCCCAGGCAGACGTGCTGACCACGCGCGCCGGCCGGCCGCTCGTCGTCACCGCCGTCAGCGCGCGCAGCCAGCGCGATCGCGGCGTCGACCTGTCGGAGATGGCCTGGTGCGACGATCCGGTCGCGCTTGCCGGTCGCGATGATGTCGACCTAGTTGTCGAATTGATGGGCGGCGAGGGCGACCCGGCCAAGGCGCTGTGCCTGGCCGCGCTCGGCGCCGGCAAGTCGGTGGTGACCGCCAACAAGGCGCTGCTGGCGCTGCACGGTACCGAACTGGCCCGGACGGCCGAGGCCAACGGCGCCATTCTCGGTTTCGAAGCGGCGGTCGCCGGCACCATTCCCATCGTCAAGGCGGTGCGCGAGGGCTTGGCGGGCAACGGCTTCAAGCGGCTTGCCGGCATCCTTAACGGGACCTGCAACTACATCCTGACCCAGATGCAGTCGACCGGCCGCGACTTCGCCGAGGTGCTGGCCGAGGCACAGGCGCTGGGCTACGCCGAGGCCGATCCGTCCTTCGACATCGATGGCATCGATGCCGCGCACAAGCTGGCGATCCTGACCACGCTGGCCTACGGCACCGAGACCGACTTCAAGGCGATCCACATCGAGGGCATCCGCGACGTTGAGGCGATCGACATCGCCTTCGCCGCCGAGCTCGGTTTCCGCATCAAGCTGCTAGCGATCGCGGCCGCGACGGAGCACGGCATCGAGCAGCGCGTGCATCCCTGCATGGTGCAGTCCGACACGCCCATCGCGTATGTCGACGGCGCCTTCAACGCGGTCGAGACCCAGACCGACTTTGCCGACCGTTCGGTGTTCGAGGGCCGTGGTGCCGGCGCGCACCCCACGGCATCGGCCGTCGCCGCCGACATCGTGGACATCGCCCGCGGACGCGACGGCATGACTTATGCGGTCCCGGTGACCGCGCTGAAGCCGCTGTCGTCGGCGCCGATGGATAGCCACGAGGGGCCGTACTACATCCGCCTGGAGGTCTACGACCAGCCGGGCGTGATCGCCGATATCTCGGCGATACTGCGCGACGAGGCGATCTCCATCGAATCGCTGCTGCAACGCGGACGCGCGACCGAGGCGAGCGGGACGGTGCCCGTCGTCCTGATCACGCACGAAGTGGGCGAGGCCGCGATGTTGCGGGCCCTGGCGCGGATCGGCGACCTGGAAAGCGTGCGCGATCGCCCGCGCATGATCCGGATCGAGTACCTTTAGACGAAACAGAATCACGGGACGGAGCTGGCCATGGCGAAATCGGCGCAAACGGCGACCGGAGAGCGCGAGCTGACGCTGGAGGCGGTCAGGGTGACCGAAGCAGCGGCGATCGCGGCACACGACCTCATGGGGCGCGGCGACGAGAAGGCCGCCGACCAGGCCGCCGTCGACGCCATGCGCACGGCGCTGAACAACCTCAACATCCAGGGCACCGTCGTCATCGGCGAGGGCGAGCGCGACGAGGAGCCGATGCTCTACATCGGCGAGGAAGTCG
>CAZVLI010000551.1:0-3430 GCA_964627965.1 uncultured Rhodospirillales bacterium | reverse complement strand
CTCCGCCAGCACCAGGTCGAAGCCGCCCTGCCGCTTGCCGAACTTGTAGGAATAGGGTGGGTTGCCTTCCGCCAGGCAGACGGTGAGCGGCTCGGCGGCTTTGGCGGCGCCGACACTGAAAGCGAGCGCAATCGCGCCGGCGGCGAGGGTCGCGAGGATTTTCATATCTTGCCCCTGGTCCGAACGTAGGCCCACAGCTTGTCCAGTTCGTCGGGACTGAACACGTCGCCCCACGCCGGCATTTCCTTCTTGCCCTTGCGAACCACCGTCATGAACCGCGACCGCGCGGTCAGCGGGAACTTCCGCAGGTCGTAGGATCGCTTGCCGGGGTTGTTCATGTTCGGTCCGTGACAGATCACGCAATAGGAGTGGTAGATCTGCTTGCCGGCGAGCGCCGCCTCGTTGTCCGCCGCGGCGGTTCCGCTCCAGACGCTGCCGGTCGCCAGGACCAAGCCAGCCACAAACGCTGCTCGCACGCTCCGCACGGTCGCACTTCCTCTTTGTTCTTCTTCGCGTTGAAACAGGAAAATCGGGGCCGCCCGACCGCTAGAGGGATCGGACGGCCCCGTTTCGGCCTAGTTGACCGGGTGCGCTACTCGTCCAGCAGCGCGAACGTCCACAAAGAGCCGCCCTGTGGCACGTTGGCCATCTTCTTGACGATCTCTTCCGGAGCGCCCGGGAACAGCGAGAAGTACAGGTAGAAGACACCGCCGATGCCGCTGGCGATGGTGATGTACTGCTTGCCGTCCTTCTCCCAGGTGATCGGCTGACCGATGATGCCGGAGCCGGTCTGGAAGTCCCAGACCTGCTTGCCGGTCTCGGCATCGTAGGCCAGGAACTTGCCGGTCTGGCTGCCGGTGAAGAGCAGACCGCCGCCGGTGACCATGGTGCCGGCCCAGTGCGGCACGTCGAGCGGAACCTTCCACTTCGACTTGCCGGTCATCGGGTCGATGGCCTTCACGTAGCCGAGGGCCTCGTTGTCCTTGGTCAGCCACTTCATCGCGCCGAAGTCGACGCCGACGTACATCGTGCCGTACTGGTACTTCGGCTCGATCGGCTTGTAGGTCCAGCCGAAGTTCAGCGTGTTCGAGTAGACCAGACCGGTCTTCGGGCTGAACGACATCGGGAACCAGTTCTTGCCGCCGAGGACGGACGGCCAGATCTCGGCCTCTTCGCCGGTGGCACGCATCTTCTTGGTGACTTCCGACTCGATCGGACGACCGGTCTTCATGTCGATGCCATCGGCCCAGTTCACGTTCTCGATGTACTGGTTGGCCGCCAGCAGCTCGCCGGTCTCGCGGTCGTTGACGTAGAAGAAGCCGTTGCGGTTGGCCATCATCACGACCTTGCGGGTCTGGCCATTGACCTGGATGTCGGCCAGCACCGGCTCACCCACGGCGTCGTAGTCGTACGGATCGTTCGGCGAATACTGGTAGTGCCACACGATCTCGCCGGTCTTCGGCCGCACCGCGATCACCGAGCAGATGTAGAGGTTGTCGCCTTTGCGGAACTCGGCGTTCCAGGGGCCGCCATTACCAGTACCCCAGTACACCAGATCGAGATCCGGATCGTAGGTGCCCGTGATCCAGGTCGAACCGCCGCCGCGCTTCCAGGTGTCGCCCGGCCAAGTGTCGGCACCCTTCTCGCCCGGGCCCGCAATGGTGTAGCGCCGCCACAGGTGCGTGCCGTTCTGCGCATCCCAGCCGTCGATGTAGCCGCGGATGCCGTACTCGGCACCGGAGATGCCCGTGATCACGACACCGTTGGCGATCAGCGGCGCCAGGGTTTGCGAATGGCCCTCGAAGATGTCGCCGGCCTTCACACGCCAGATTTCCTCACCGGTCTTCTGGTCGAGCGCGATGACGAAGTTGTCGAGCGTGGTCCGATAGAGCTTGCCGTCGTAAATCGCCGCGCCGCGATTGAGGATGCCGCAGCAAACGATGCGCGGGGTCTCCGGCGGATACTCGATGGTGTGCTTCCAGAGCTGCTCACCGGTGACCGCGTCGAGCGCCACGGTGTCCTTGTGGGACGTGACGTACATGACGCCTTCCCACACCATGGGCTGGCTCTCCTGCCCACGGTCGTCGTTGAGGCTGTAGTTCCACACCGGAACCAGCCGCTTGACGGTGCTCGTGTTGATCTGATCGAGCGGGCTGTAGCGCTGCTGCCCCTGGCCCATGCCGATGTTCAGCACGCTGCCGGTCGTCGTCGCGTCGTTACGCAAGTCGTCTGCCGTTTGCGCCCATGCGCCAAACGGCAAGGCGGCCATGGCGACCGCCGCTACAAGCATCATTTTCATATGGCGAGACCTCCCAATCCCGGAAACAACTTGATTGCCCAAGTCATCTCACGGCAATGATCCCAGAGCACGGCGGGTTATGCAACTGAGGCGGGGGCGTAAAAGTGCGGAAATGGCGGCATCTGCTGCTCCTGGCGCTGCTGGGGTCGCTCGCGGCTCCGGCCGCGGCGCAGCGTGTTTCCCTGGAACTGATGCTGGCGCTCGATGTGTCGCACTCCATCGGCGAGGACGAGCAACGCTTCCAGGTCGAGGGCATCGCACAGGCGTTCCGCGACCGCCGACTGATCGACGCGGTCGCCGGGTTGGCGCCCGGCGGCATGGCGGTCGCCGTGATGATCTGGGCCGGGCAGAAGCAGCAGCGGCTGATGCTGCCGTGGCGGGTGCTGGAGACCGCCGACGACTGCCTCGCTTTTGCCCACGATCTGAAGGCGGCGAAGCTGGAGCGCTGGCCAGGGCTGACCTACACCGCGATCGGCTCGGCGTTGGCCCACGCCACCGCCGAGATCGACAGCAATGGCGTCGAAGGTGAGCGGCTGGTCATCGACATCAGCGGCGACGATCCGTCCAACCAGGGCCGCGCGCCGGACGAGGTCCGCGACGAGTTGATTGAGCGCGGCATCGTGATCAACGGATTGCCGATCCTGTCCGGCCGGCTGGAGCACGAGGAGCGTGCCGACCTGGTGCGCTACTACCGCGAGCGGGTCGCCGGCGGCCCCGCCTCGTTCGTCATGCCGGCACTGTCGCGCAAGGACTTCCGCCGCGCGATGACCAACAAGCTGGTGCGGGAGATCAGCGGTCTGCCAGTGCCGGATCGAGTGGCTGATAGCGAACCGAGCACGGCTCGAAACGGTGGCTGATCAGGTTGTTTTGCCGCTCGTCCGCGAATTCCAGGATGCCGCCGCGCCGCGCCAGACGGCTGTAGCCGAACTTCTTGACCAGCCCCTGTAGCAAATCCATGCACCAGAACAGGCCGTAGGGCGCCAGGCGGACGCCGACCAGCCCGCCGCCATCGTCGAAGTAGAACTCGACCTCGTAGGTGTGATGCATGTCGCGGTGGTCGCCGATCAGCTCCGGGTAGAGTCCCCACGGTTCCCGGTTCGGCTCGAAGAACCGGCCCACGCGCCCTTCGGC
>CAZVLI010000550.1:0-3432 GCA_964627965.1 uncultured Rhodospirillales bacterium | reverse complement strand
AGCCCAGGCGAGCCAAGCGAAGCTCTCCGGATCGACTCCCTGCGGCGGAGATCGGCGAGGCCTGTCTCGCGGTTCGCCTGCGGATGCTCAACCGCCGGATCACGCGCATCTACGACGAGGCGCTCCGGCCGCAAACCGGCCGCGACCTGCCGGTGCAGCGCTACGTGCAGGACGATCCGGCCTACGCGCCGTTCCTGGATAAGCTCTCCGACCTGCTGGCGCTGCTGGTGCCGCGCTACGAGGCCGAGGGCAAGAGCTACCTGACCGTCGCATTCGGCTGCACCGGCGGCCGACATCGTTCGGTCACCACGGCGGAGCTGATGGCGCAGCGGCTGCAATCGCTGGCCGGGCGCATCGTGCTGCGTCATCGCGAGTTGTGGCGTGAAGCCCGCGAGGCAGCGGCATGATCGGCATGGTTCTTGTGACTCATGGTCGCCTGGCCGAGGAGTTCATCGCCGCGACCGAGCACGTGGTCGGGCCGCAGCAGGCGATCCGCGCGGTCTGCATCGGTCCGGACGACGACATGGAGCAGCGTCGCAACGAGATCATCCAGGCGGTCGCCGACGTCGACAGCGGCGAGGGCGTGGTGGTGCTCACCGACATGTTCGGCGGCACGCCGTCGAACCTGGCGATCTCGCTGCTGGAAAAGGGCAACGTCGAGGTGGTCGCCGGCATGAACCTGCCGATGCTGATCAAGCTGGCGACGGTGCGGAAGAGCGAGCCGCTGGCCACCGTGGTGGAGAAGGCGCAGGAAGCCGGCCGCAAGTACATCAACGTCGCCTCGGTGCTGCTCGGCGGCGAGGGCAAGTGAACGCCGGCGCCGGCGGGACGGGCGACGGCCGCCGTGTCCTGACCATCTGCAACCAGAAGGGGCTGCACGCGCGCGCCGCCGCCAAGTTCGTGATGTGCGCCGAAAAGTACGAAGCCGAGGTGATGGTCAGCCGGTCCGACATGGCGGTCTCCGGACGCTCGATCATGGGTCTGATGATGCTGGCCGCGGCGCGCGGCTGCGACATCGAGGTTACCGCCACCGGCCCGCAGGCTGTCGCTGCGCTGGACGCGCTCACCGAACTGGTCGACGGCGGCTTCGGCGAAGAAGAATGAGCACCGGACCCGAGACCGGCACCGAACAGGTCTTCGATGGCCTGGGCGTCGCGCCGGGCATCGCCATCGGGCCGGCCCATGTGGTCGAGCCGGGTATGGCGCGGGTGCCGGAATACCCGATACCGCCCGGACGCATCGACGATGAGCTGGCGCGCTTCGCCGCCGCCGTGGCCGACTCCAGCGAGCAGATCCGGCGCCTGCAGCGCAAGGCGGGCGAACTCTCCGGCGCCGCCGGCGAGGAACTCGGCTACCTGCTCCAGGCCTACCAGCAGATGCTGTCCGGCAGCCGCCTGATCCGCGGCGTGGAGACCTACATCGCCGAGCGCGCGGTCAACGCGGAAGCGGCGGTGAACGCGGAGGTGCGGCGCATCGGGCGCGACTTCGCCGCCATGACCGATCCCTACATCGCCGCGCGCATGGCCGATATCCGCGACGTCGGCGCCCGGTTGATCCGCAACCTGCGGGCCGCCGGCGGCGGCGACGCGATCGGCGAACTGCCGGCCGGCGCGGTGCTGATCGCCGAGGAGCTCAGCCCGGCCGACACGGCGGCCATCGACCCGGCGCGGATCGGTGGTTTCGCCACCGTGTTCGGCGGACCGGAGAGCCACACGGCGATCATGGCGCGCTCGCTCGGTCTGCCGGCGGTGCTCGGCATCGCGGGCCTGATCAACCGGGTGCGCGCGGATCAGACGGTGATCGTCGATGGCGGCCAGGGCCGGGTGGTGATCGATCCGACGCCGGCCACCGTCGCCGCCTACGAGGCGCGGCAGGAAGCCTTGCGGGCGGAGCAGCGCGGCCTGCAACGGCTGCGCAAGCTGCCGGCGGAAACCCGGGATGGCGCCCGCATCGCCTTGCAGGCCAATGTCGAGCTGCCGAGCGAGCTGGCGATGGCGCGCCGGGTTGGGGCGGAAGGCATCGGCCTGCTGCGCTCCGAGTTCGCGTTCATGAACCGGGACACGCTGCCCAGCGAGGACGAGCAGGTCGCCTCGCTGTCGGCGCTGGTGCAGGGCATGGACGGCCAGCCGGTCACCATCCGCACGCTCGACGTCGGCGGCGAGAAGCTGACCCACGCGCTGGACGCGCACTTCGCCGATACCGCGAACCCGGCGCTCGGGCTACGCGCCATCCGCCTGTCGCTGCAACAACGTCCGCTGTTCGAGACCCAGCTCGCGGCGATCCTGCGCGCCGGCGCCACCGCGCCGGTGCGTATTCTGCTGCCGATGGTGACGTCGGTGTCGGAGGTGCGCCAGGCGCGGGCGGCGCTCACCCGCGTCGCCCGGCGGCTGCGCCGGCGCGGTGTCGCCATCGCCGATCCGCTGCCGCCCGTGGGCGTGATGATCGAGACGCCGGCCGCGGCGCTGGCCGCCGACGGGCTCGCCTTCGAATCCGACTTCTTCTCCATCGGCACCAACGACCTGACCCAGTACACGCTGGCCATCGACCGGGCCAACGAGCAGGTCGCGCATCTCTACGACCCGCTGCACCCGGCGGTGCTGCGCCTGATCCAGTTCGCCACCGAGGCGGCGCTCAGGGCGCGCATCGACGTGGCGCTGTGCGGCGAGATGGCGGGCGACCAGCGCTATACCGCGCTGCTGCTCGGCATGGGGCTGCGCGAACTGTCGATGGCGGCAACCAGCCTGCCGCGGATCAAGCGCCGCGTTCGCAACATGAACCTCGACGCGGCCGTTCGCTGCACGCAGTCGATCATGCAGCAACCCGACCCGGCCCGCGTTTCCGCCCTGCTGGACGAGTTCAACGCCGGCTGAGGCGCGGTTCTCATCGCTTGTGCCGCACGATGCGCATTCGAGGCAGTGGCGGGACGTGGATACCCCGGACAAGCCGGGGCATGACGGGTCTTAGTCGTTCATCGAATTGCCGTCATGCCCCGCTTCATGCGGGGCATCCACGTCCCGATGCGCGGCTGGTCGCCGGACGATATTGCTTCGTTGAACGCGCAGCCGCAGCGCCGGTCGGAGGCGCTGAAATGGTAAACATAAAGATATCTTTATTTTTTGATTGCGGCGGCGTTTCGAGCGTGGCATACCGCCGGCAATTCGAGATCAAAGCTGGAGCACGAGCCGGATGAGCGCTGACTACAAGGTGGCCGACATCGCGCAGGCCGAATGGGGCCGCAAGGAAATCGCCATCGCCGAGACCGAGATGCCGGGTCTGATGGCGCTGCGCGAGGAGTTTGGCGCGTCGCAGCCGCTGAAGGGCGCGCGCATCGCCGGCTGCCTGCACATGACGATCCAGACCGCCGTCCTGATCGAGACGCTGCAGGCCCTCGGCGCAGACGTCCGCTGGGCGTCGTGCAACATTTATTCAACC
>CAZVLI010000549.1:0-3432 GCA_964627965.1 uncultured Rhodospirillales bacterium | reverse complement strand
CGTTGCCTCGATGCCGGCATGAGCGACTTCATCGCCAAGCCGATCGACCCCGACACGTTCTATTCGGTGATCGCCCGCACCGCCGCCCACCAGCATCAGCCCGTGGCGGAGTAGCCGCGCGTCGAGCTAGCCGCCGACCACCTTCAGTGCCGGCGCTTCCTCGGCGGACGTCGGTTGGCTCGGCAGGCTGGCGAGGTAGCGCAACAGGTCCTCGTCCTCCAGCGTCTCCGCCGTCTCGCCATAGCGCGCGGCAACGGCGAGCCGGAAGCGCCGCTTCGACGCCTCGCTGGCATCGGGCCGCAGGTAACCGACGCGAACCGCGAAGCGGCCGACGTCGTAGACCATTTCCGGCAGCGCGTTGACCACGCAGAGCGAGCGGAAGCCGTGCTTGCCAGTGTCCTGGACCAGGACCTGAGCACTGAACAGGTCGATGTCGGCCATGACCGCCATCGCCGCCTCGAACAGCCGCATCTTGCCGACGCAGACCGCCCGTAGCAGCAAGCTCGCCGACAGGCGGTCGCGCCGGAACAGCTGGTCGCACAGGTCGAGCAGTTCCTCGTCGCTGGTCCGTTCGTTGATCATGTCGACCAGGCTGCGCTCGCGGCTCCGGTCGACCATCTCGTCGACCTTGTCGGACTCGACACTGCCCTCGCGACGCAGGCGCCGGCGCAGGTTCTCCGAGACGACGCCGGCCAGGCGCTCGGCCAGGCGCAACGGCACGTGGCGACGCTGCGACATCGAATCCAGCACCAACTCGCTGCCGGAGTAGATATCCAGCACCTTGGCGCCGAGCGGCTCGTCGATCTCCGCACCTTCGTTACGCATCAGCGTGCTGGCGACCGTCTCGTTACCGGTCTCGACCAGCGCGCCGCCGACCGTGACGGGCACGCTGGCACGGCTGGCAATCGCCACCTGGCACGACTCGCTGCGCGTACGCACCACCTCGATCAAATCTGCCTCGGAGAATACCAGCGACGTGCTCAGCATCGGCACCGCGACCTCGTCGAGATCGGCGACGAGCGTCATCGCGATGTCGTGCGGCAGATCCGGGTCGGTGTTCAACGTCTCGGACAGCGCGCGGCGGACGGCGACGTCGATGTCCTGCATCAACTGGCGGACGATCTCGTCGGCCAGCTTGCGCTCGTTTGGCGCGAGGTCACGGTCGCGCCACAGGGCGGCGATGCGGCTTGCAAGATCCGCGCGCGTGTCGGCGGACGGATTACTCAACAACCGGTCGACGTCCGCCTTGCTTAGTCGGTTCATCGCAGACTGCGCCTTCGTGATTACTACTTCGGCGCCTGGAGTCTGGGCCCATCACTCCTAATGAATTGGTAACGCCCCAAATTTGTCCGCGAATGCCACTGTCCTAGTCGTAGGCGACCTCGGCGGCGCGGAACGCCTCGCTCAGCGGCTCGCGCATGGCGGCGACGTCGGCGCAGACGGCGTAGCGCAGGTAGTCGCCGAAATGCACGCCGACCACGCCGGTGCGCTCGATCATGGTGAAGTTGAAGTCGGCGGCGCTCTCGATTCTGCGCCCAAAGGCCCGCGATGGCGTCTCCCACAACGTGTAGAAGCCGGCTCTCGGCTCGATCGCCAGCCGCATGCCGGCCTGGCCCATCAGCCCGACCAGCAGTTCGAGACGCTCCCGGTAAAGCGCGCGATACGTCGCGATGCCGGCCTGGTCGGTTTCCAGGGTGGCAATGACGCCGGCGGCCATCGGCGCCACGAAACCGGCGTCGGTCTTGCCCTTCACTTCCTTCATGTCGGCGAGGAAGTCGGGCGAGCCGACCAGCGCGCCGACGTGCCAGCCGGTGCCGTTGCCGATCAGCTTGGCGGCGGTGAAGGCCTCGGCCCAAGACAGGTTGGAATAGTCGGTCGCGACCTGGCTCAGCATCGCGCTCTCGTCGGCGTGGCTCAGCGCCACGTAGGCGGCGTCGTTGAACAGCCGGATGTCGTTCGCCGCGCAGTACTCGCAGAGCTCGCGGAACCACGCCTCGGTGGCGATCTGCCCCGACGGATTGTGCGGGTAGTTGGTCATCAGCAGCGCCGTACCCGCCGGGACGTCGGCCGGACCGAAGCGGAAGGCGCTGGCCGACGTCAGCCGGATGGCGTGATGGGTGACGCGTGGGTGGTAGGCGCACCAGTTGGCCGGGATCGGATAGCCCGGCGTCGTGGTCGCGACGCCGATGTCCGCCATGGCGCACCCGCAGGCCAGCGGCAGCAGCCCGAGGATCGGCTTGATGCCTGGGATCGGCAGGTAGTCGACACCCGCCAGCTCGCGGCCCAGGTGCGCGGCAACGAACCGCTGCGAGAAGCCGGGCACGGCGGGACTGTCGTTGTACTGATAGGCGTGCATCGGCTCGTCGTCGGACATCACGGCGGCCGCCGCGGCCTCGCGCGCGCTCAGCAGCGCAGCCCCCTTCGGCTCGCCGATGGAGAGGTCGAGCAGCTTGACGCCCTGCGCCTGCGCCTCGCCCCGGCGCTGCCGGATCTGCATGAAGATATTCGCGCCGCCCGCCGGCAGCCTGGACCGCTGCATCCGACCTCACCTCCGCTCGTCAGGGCGGCGATGATAGGCCCGCGGGCGGCCGATGTTTAGCGCAGCTCGACTTCCGAGCCGGACGGATAGATCGGCCGCACCGCCTCGCCGGCCGGCCCCGGCACGCGATACTCGCGGACGAAGATCGGGTGCACGCAGAAACGGTCGTCGGCGCGATGGTGCAACCGGTTCGGCAACGCGTAGCCGAAGGCGCCCTCGATGTAGCGCTCGTTGTCGCCGGTCACCACGCCAACGGCGCCGATCTCCATCAGCACCGCCAGCGCGTCGTGATAGTCGACCACATCCTCCAGGCTCTTGCGGTTGCGGTTGAACTGCTTGTGGAACTCACCGAGCTCGAACCGCATCGCCATTGACGTACCGGTGCGGGTGAGCCTGCTGGACGGCCCAAACCTAGGTGTCGCATCGCCAAAATGTGAAACACCGACCGGCACCATCGCGCCGGCGTCGCGCTGCATCAGCGACGAAAGCGGCGTGATGCTCATCAGCTACCAGCCGGACACCGGCAATATCGGCACCGACTATATCCTGGTGCATGCCGATCTCGACGATGACGCCCAGTTCGATCCTGACGAAGACACCGAAGTCTTCGAAGTGAAATGGACAGCGCCGATTTCGTACGCGGCGCTCGGCGATTCGTTTTCCTCTGGCGAAGGCGTCGATCCGTTTCGCCCAGGCACGGAGACCCGTGAGGGTAACGGCTGCCGTCAGTCCGAGACCGCCTACTCCTCGCTGATCGCACCGCTCGACTGGCCCAATGCGATTCGCGCGGTCGCCAACGCCGGGTTTGCTGGCGTTGAGTGGGGTTTCTACGCCTGCAGCGGTGCGGTCTCGCGCAATGTGCGGCGCACGCCACTCGGGCAACCGCAGAAAGA
>CAZVLI010000548.1:0-3440 GCA_964627965.1 uncultured Rhodospirillales bacterium | reverse complement strand
GGAGCGCGCCGCTCGAAGCGAGCCCGGCCGTCGCCGCGGTAGCTGGCCAGGACCGACGTCACCATGTTCGGCACGCCGATCTCGGTCGGCGAGTCCTGGATGTAGCGCGGCGCCACGTGATTGTGGATCGGCGCCGCCGGGTCGCCGAAGGCCGGCAGGCCGGCGGTGGCGTAGAGCAGCACCGCGCCGGTGAGCACGACGACGACGATGGGCAGGATCGGCGTGTGCACCGGGATCTTCTCGGTCGAGCGCGTCAGCGACAGCGTGGCGAGGAACAGCACCGTGGAAATGCCGGCGCCGACCGCGGCTTCGGTGAAGGCGACGTCGACCGCGTCCAGCATGACGAAAACGGCCGCCGCCAGCAGGCTGTAGATGCCCGATAGCATCGCCACCGAGAGCAGGTGGCGCAGCAACAGGATCGCGACCGCGGTCGCGCCCATGAAGCTCAGCAAGACGATGTCGATCAGGGCTTCGATGGCGTTTCGCCCCCGTCGTCCGGCTTGCGGTTCATGTCGCGCCCGAGCAGCGGCCGCAACCCGGCCGCCAGTGCCGCGCGCGCCGTCGCGTGTCCCGAGGTCGGGCTGGTGAAGTAGATGATGGCGAAGATCAGCGCCAGCTTCACCGCGACCAGCGTCGGGCCGGCGAAGAACATCAGGCCGACCAGGATCAGGCCGGCGCCTGCGGTGTCGGTGATGCCCGCCGGATGGATGCGGCTGTAGAGGTCAGGCATGCGCAGCAGGCCGATGCCGCCGATCAGCAGGAAGGCCGAGCCGGCGAGTAGCAGCGCGCCGCCGATGATCTCGAACACAAGGGTCATGGTCGCGCCCAGCAGGACGCGGCCTGTTTCTGTGCGTGCCGTTGTGCGCTCACTGGTCGCCCCGCCGGCCGCCGCGGGCCCGCAGCACCTCGGCGGTGAGCACGCCGAGGTCGCCGTACTTCACGAACTTCAGGACCGCGATGTTGCCGATGAAATTGAGCAGCGCATAGAGCATGGCGATGTCGAGGAACGCCGGCCTGCCCATCAGGAATCCGACCACGGCGATCAACAGCACGGTCTTGGTGCCGAAGGTGTTCACCGCCAGGACCCTGTCGAAGACGGTCGGCCCGAGGAATGCGCGCGCGAGCGCCATCGCCATGGTCAGCAGGATCGCGATTGCCGTGACAGCGAACATCTAGCCGCCTATCAGCCAGGTGACGCGACGGTCCATCTCGCCGCTCTCGACGCCTTCGGCGCCAGCTTCGGTCAGCGCATGCACCAGAATGCTGTCCGGCTCCAGGTCGATCGACGTCGTCCCGGGCGTCAGCGTGATCGAGTTGGCATAGATCACCTGCCCGAGATCGCTGTCCTGCGAGGTGCGGGTCGGAAACAGCACGGGATGGATGGGCAGCGACGGCGTCAGCGTAACCTTCGCGACGTCCACGTTCGCCTTGATGATCTCAAGCAGGAGCCAGGGCGCGTAGCGCAGTGAACGCCACAGGTGCTGGAACGGCTGTCCCTCGTCGTCGAGGATGCCCAGTCGCCAAGCGCCGACAGCGCAAAACGCGACCGACGCCACGCCCAGTCCGAGCAGAAGCGGATGGAAAAAACCGGACAACAGCAGCCAAAGGCCGCCGAGTACCACCACAAGCACGACCGCCCGCCAGCCCTGAACCCCGGTCGCTGGTCCGGGCGATGCGTCGGCCTGGTTTGTCACGACGCGACAGTCTCCCCGATCGGTATTTTCAACATAGCCCAGGCGCACCATGGCGCAACCCAATTCTGGCGCGCGGCACTCACGAAAGTCGCTGTGAAATCCGTATCTTCGGCAGATTGTAGACTAGGCAATCACATGATATCGTTTCTCATCCAGGTTGCCGCGCAGCCAGGCCAAGAAAAGCAATGAACGAAGACAACAAAAACGAGGGCACGGCCCGCGAGCCGGCAGGCAGCGCGCCGGAAGCAGCCGTCATCCGAGGTACCGTGAAGTGGTTTGACGCCGTAAAGGGTTACGGCTTCATCGTACCCGACAGCGGTGGCGCGGATATCCTTCTGCACAAGACAGTGCTCAGGCAAGCCGGGCACTCCATTGTGTACGAGGGCACGCTCATCGTCTGCGAGGCGGTCCAGGGACCGCGCGGGATGCAGGCGTTGCGGGTCATGGAACTCGACGACAGCGATGCCATTGTGCCGCGCCGTGGGCCGCCGCAGCAGGGTGCGGCACCGCGTGGGCGACCGCGCGCCGAGCCGGTGGAGGCCAGCGGCGATTTCCTCGCGGTCAAGGTGAAGTGGTTCAACCGCGTGCGCGGCTACGGCTTCGTGACCGAGGGCGAGGGCACACCGGACGTTTTCGTCCACGTGGAGACGCTGCGTCGCTACGGCATCGAGGAAGTGCGGGCCGGGCAGTCCGCCGAGGTCCGCATCGGGAGCGGTCCTAAGGGGCCGATGGTCGCCGAGATCAAGCTGCTGGACTGAGTACGTCGCCCTCCAGGACGCACTACCATAATACCGCAAGCATAAAGTTCTGAGATTGCAGGCGGATTTGCGTTGACGCGACGCTGGCGCGGGGCTATATCGCGGCCCTCTGAATGCCAGATTGGATCGTCACATGAAGACCTATTCGGCCAAGGCCAATGAGGTCGAGCGCAAATGGTGGTTGATCGACGCCGAGGATGTGGTCCTTGGCCGTCTCGCCGTCATTGTCGCCGACCGGCTGCGCGGCAAGCATAAGCCGATCTTCACCCCGCACGCCGATACCGGCGATCATGTGGTGGTGATCAATGCCGAGAAGGTGCGCCTGACCGGCAACAAGCGGGCCAACAAGACCTACTACCGCCACACCGGCTATCCCGGCGGCATCAAGCAGCGCACGGCCGGCCAGATTCTCGATGGCAAGCACCCCCAGCGGGTGATCGAGAAGGCGGTGGAGCGCATGATCCCGAAAGGGCCGCTCGGACGCACGCAGCTGGGCAAGCTGCGGGTCTATGCCGGCACCGAGCATCCCCACGAGGCACAGCAGCCGCAGACGCTCGATCTGGCCGGCATGAACGCGAAGAACAAGAGGAGCGCGTAGCGAGCCATGGCCGAAGAACGCACGGGCGGTCTACAGGACCTGAAGGAGCTGGTGGCTGGCGCGAATGCGGCGGCCCCGGCGGAAGGCGGTGACGAGGCGGTTGTCGGCGAGGCGGAGAAGCGTGAGCCGCAGCGCGACGAGCTGGGCCGTTCCTACGCCAGCGGCGCGCGCAAGGGCGCGGTCAGCCGTGTCTGGATCAAGCCGGGCCGCGGTATCATCACCGTCAACGGCCGCGACAGCGAAGTCTACTTCGCGCGGCCGGTGCTGCGCATGCTGATCAACCAGCCGTTCGTGGTGGCCGACCGTATCGGCCAGTACGACGTGATGTGCACGGTGAAGGGCGGTGGCCTTTCCGGTCAGGCCGGTGCGGTGCGCCACGGCATTTCCAAG
>CAZVLI010000547.1:0-3446 GCA_964627965.1 uncultured Rhodospirillales bacterium | reverse complement strand
ACCAGCTCGGCGTCACTCGCCTTCACGCGGGTGCCGATGTCCTGCACCTGGCCGCTGCCGAACAGCGTCGCCGGCTTCGGGCGGTTGACGTTGAGCGCGAGCTGCTCGACGACAACCACATCCAGCGCGGCGGCGAGCCCTACCGCTTCGCCCAGTGCCGCCGCCGCGTCGCGATCGTCGCGCGCGGCACCGGGTAGATTTGGGTGCAGGACGACGACCCTGGCCGGATCGCCAGGGCCGCGCCGTTCAGGTGCACTCAAGCGGCCGCACTCACGACCCGGATTCGGCCTCTTCCGCCGACGGATCGTAGAGCTGTACCGGGTGTGCCGGCATCACCGTTGAGATCGCGTGTTTGTAGACGAGCTGGACATGTGCGTCTCGCCGCAGCAACACGCAGAAATTGTCAAACCCACTGATGAAGCCCTGCAGCTTGACACCGTTGACCAGGAACACGGTCACGGGGGTCTTGTTCTTGCGAACGTAGTTCAGGAAGACGTCCTGAATGTTCTGAGGTTTATCGGCCATTCTTCTCTAGTTCCGGCATTGGTTTTCATTAGAGTGATTATAAGGAACTTTTCGGCGAACCGGATTTCGCACCTAGCCCCTTGTGGAGTGAAATAGTGCTGAGGTTAACGCCCGGCAACCAAGTTCCGGTCACATGGCCATTTTAAGCTATGCGCAGAAGTCGATTTGTTGTCGACTTTCACGCCGCAAACGAGAGCTTTCTTGCACTTTCGTTCGTCATGAAACCTTCGTAAAGCTCTCGCAGCCGGAGCGCCACGGCGCCGGCGCGGCCGTTTCCGAGCGTGGTGTCGTCGATCCTGGTCACCGGCATGACGAAGGCCGTCGTGGACGAGACGAAGGCCTCGCGCGCGGCCTTGGCCTCATCGACCGTGAACGGGCGCAGATCGACCGGAATTCCGGCCTCGCGCGCGATGTCGAGCAGGCGAAGGCGGGTGATCCCGGCCAGGATCGCGTTCTCGACCGGCCGCGTGACCAGCGTGCCGTCCTGGGTGACGATCCAGGCGTTCGTCGACGCGCCCTCGGTGACCATGCCATCGGCTGCGACCTGCCACGCCTCGAAGGCACCCGCTTCGCGTGCCGCTTGCTTTGCCAAAACATTAGGAAGAAGCGCTACCGATTTGATATCGCAGCGCTCCCAGCGAATGTCCGGTACGGTGACCACGCCAACGCCGGCATCGATCTTCGCCGGGTCCACGGGTGCCGTGCGCCGTGAGGTCGCCACCACGGCCGGACGGATCGGGCGGTTCGGGAACGGATGGTCGCGTCGGCTGACGCCGCGCGTGATCTGCAGGTAGACGATGCCGCGCGTCACGCCGTTGCGCCGCGCCGTCTCGCGCAGCACCACTGCCAGGGCCGCCGGCGTCATTGGCATCTCGATGCGCAGTTCGTCGAGCGAGCGAACCAGGCGCTGCATGTGCGGTTCCTCGTCGATCAGCCGTCCGCCGGCCACGGCGATGACCTCGTATACGCCGTCGGCGAACTGGTAGCCACGGTCCTCGATATGCACCGAGGCGTCGGCCTGCGGCACGTAGCGGCCGTTGACGTAGGCAATGCGGCTCATCGCTTCTCCAATTCCTCAGTGGCGCCAGAAGGCCGGGTTCAGCAGCGTCAGCAATGTCAGAATCTCCACCCGGCCGAGCCACATGCCAAGCGCGTAGACGCCCTTGGCGGCGTCCGGCCATTCAGTGTAGCCGGCCTCGAAGGGCGTCATCAGGACCAGTGACGGCCCGGCGTTGGTGATCGACGCGACCGCGCCCGCCAGCGCCACCGGCGGCGTCAGCCCGCTCAGGGCCAGGGCCAGAGCCAGTCCGACCAGGCTCAGCAGGCCGAAGAAGAAGAAGGACCACACCGCGCCCAGCGTGGTCTCGGTGATGCGCTGGCTGGCGAAACGCATCGGCACCACGCCGTGCGGATGCGACAGCCGGGCCAGCTCGCGCGCCGACTGCTTGAACAGCGTCGCCACGCGCATCAGCTTGATGCCGCCGGTGGTCGAGCCGGCACAGCCGCCAAGCAGCAGCAGCGCGATCAGCAGCACCGGCGCCTGCGCGTGCCACAGGCTCGGGGTCTGGATCGCGTAACCCGTGGTGCTGATCGCCGAGATCGCGGCGAAGGCCGCGGCGTGTGCCCGTGCGCCGGCGCCATCCCAGCCCTGGTCCAGCACCGGTATCATCACCAGCACGGCGCCCACGACCGCCGCGTCACCGAAGTAGCGCAGTTCGGGATCGGTTCGGACTTCATGCGCGCGGCCGGTGCCAAGCGCCCACACGGTGGTGAAGTTCAGCGCGCCGATCAGCATCAGCACCATCAGGACGGTCTCCACCGTCCAGTTGTCGATCAGGTTCACGCCACCGTCGATGCTGGAGAAGCCGCCGGTGGCGATCGCGCCCAGGCCATGGCAGAAGGCATGGAAGGCGCTCAGCCCGGCGAGCCACAGCGCCATAACGCCGACGGCCGTCAGCGCCAGGTAAAGCAGGCCCAGGTCGCGCGCGGTATGCCCCAGTCGGGACAGCGGCGACATCCCCTCGCCGCGCGGCAGCGCGCTGCGGAACAGGTTCAGACCGCCGATGCCGAGATGGCTGAGCAGCGCCACCGCCAGCACGATCGTCAGCAAGCCGCCGCCCCAGTGCAGCATGGCGAACCAGATCAACAGGCCGCGCGGTAACGTCGACGGCCCCGGCAGCACCCATGCACCGGTGGTGGTCAGCGCCGACAGGCTGGAGAAGCCGGCATCGAGCACGCCAATCCCGGCCGGTGCCAGCAGCAATGGGAGGGTGCCGAAAGCGGCCAGCGTCGGCCAAGCCAGCACGGTCAGCAGATAGGCCTCGTACTTGCCGAAGCCGTGCCCGATGTCGCGCGTCGCCAGCGCCAGTCCGCCGCCGGTGAAGCCGCAAAGCACGGCTGCGGCAAGGCATGCCAGGGCGACGTCCGGTTCGCCGATCGCCAGCGACACGGCGGCAGTCAGCAGCATCAGCCCGGCTTCGGCCAGCAACAGCCAGCTCAGGCCAAAGGCGACGGCGGCAAATGACATGGCGACGGCCTAGAAGAAGTCGATGCGCACCGTGAACATCTTCTCCACCTCGCGCACCTTGTCGGCCAGGGCGAACATGATCACGCGGTCCTTGACCTGCACGACGGTGTCGCCGCGCGGGATGATCACGTCGTCGCCGCGCACTACGGCGCCCACGATGACGCCGGAGGGAATCTTGGCGTCGCGCAGCGGCGTACCGACCAGGCCGGAGGTCTCCAGTGCCTCGACCTCGATCACCTCGGCCATGCCATCGCGCAGGCTGTGCAGCCCGCGGATCCGGCCGCGGCGCACGTGCTGCAGGATGGTGGAGACGGTGGTCGCGCGCGGGTTCACCGCCGCGTCGATGCCGAGCGACCGGATCAGCGGCGCATAGCTGGTGTTGTTGACCAGCGTG
>CAZVLI010000546.1:0-3449 GCA_964627965.1 uncultured Rhodospirillales bacterium | reverse complement strand
CCTTCTCCCCATCCTTGCTGACGCCGTCGCGGCGCAGATAGGCGAGATGGGTCGAGAGCGGAGCAGCACGATAGGCCCGGCCCTTGTGACGAGCGATGCGGGCTTTGACGACAACGCGACGCGCGGGCGAGAACAGTCGGCTACGCCCGAACCGGCCATGGCCGCGCCCGAAGGTCGAGCGCACTGGTCGACCCAGACTGCGAGACGGCCCGGTGTGCCCGGCTTTCTGAGCCGCACGCAGCACCTGGTCCACGAAGCTTTTGGAACGCGGCGTTCGGGTGCTCCGGGGCTTGCCCGGCCTGATCCGGAAGTCGTGCTCGGGTTCGTTCATGCGAAGACCTTCCGGTTGCGCGGAACGCCCCTGTGCATGCCGGAGCCTTGAAATCGCGCGGCAAATTCCGGAAACCTGCACACGACTGACCGCCATGCACGCGAAAACGCCAGTCCCGTCAGGGACTTGCGGCATTCGTGGCAAGCGCTTTTATCTCGCCCTTTTCCCTTCCCGCCCGTTATCAGAGCACGCCCTTCCGCCGCCTTCCCGACGCGACCCTCCAGAGCACGCAAAACAACGATCATGCTCATGGCCGTCTCTCCGCGCCGGGCCGGGCAACGAAAATGCCGGGATTGGGGGCGGCTGGAGCCATTTCGCGGGCCGGTCGACCTGCATCCGGGCTGCTGCCATTCTGCTGTGGATGCGCCACCGGTCCGCCGGTGAAGAGGGCCGCCTCGCGCCAGTCGGCGACGGTTGCGCGGTTCGGCAGCGGCGCCGTGCCGTCCAGGCGCGGGGCCAGCATCGCGACATAGGCGCGGGTTTCGGCTGGAAGACGACGGCCCTCCGAAAGGTATGCATCATACCGGCCCGGCCCCGCATTGTAGGCGGCAAGCATACCACCGACGGTGCCATAGCGATCGAGCATGGCGCGCAGATAGGCCGTGCCTGCAAGGATGTTGTCGCGCGGATCGAACGGGTCGGTTCCGAGACCGTGGTCCTGCCGCAAAACGGCCCATGTTCCGGGCATGACCTGCATCAGCCCCATGGCCCCGGCCCGGCTGACCGCCCTCGGATCACCCGCGCTTTCGGCCTGCATCACGGCACGGATCCAGTGCTCCGGGATCGCGAAGCGCGCAGAGACTTCAGTAATTGCGGTCGCATAAGGATCGTGCATCGGATCTATTTGGATGATCGGTGCTTCAGCGAACGCCGGGGTGCTGGCTGGTCCCGGCACGGCAAGGCCGGAAAGAAGGAAGATGGCGCAGATTTGGGCGATGCGGGGTCGCTCAACCGTGATCCGGCTGCTGCATTTCGGTCTAATCAGCACCATCGCTCACGCCGCCCCGTTGCGCTTCGGCGGACGGGTCCATTGCAGCGACCAGACCGAGCTTTCGCCGTTGCGGAAGAGGTTTGCCCGGATGGGCTGCGCCAGCATCGGGTCGTCGATCAGCATCGAGAAATACTCGCCGGCCTTCTCCCCGGTGCGCGCCCAGGCCGCCCCGATCTCACGGGCGAGGTCGCCGTCCCCGTGAAAAAGACGGTAGTCGGGTGCGTTCTCGACTTCGGGCGCCTCGGCCTTGTCGAGGGAGACCTCAAGGTCCAGTGTCAGCGTTCGGAGATACCCGGCAAAGCCGGATTTCGTGCGGGTGAATTCACCGATCTGGGGCATGGCGTGCCTCCTTTCTGTTGCGGTGTGGTGTGGACTCCGGATGCGCCGGCTCTGCGGTTATTGCGTCGTCGACGGTCCAAAGCGGCGTCAGCCGGGCGGTGATCGCGCTGTGTGGCAAGGGCCCGAAATACCGCCCGTCGAGGCTGTCGGGTGCGTCCGGGTTCATAAGGAAGACGTCCCCGGCGCCGAGACGACGACAGCCCTGCCAGATAGGCAAAGCGCGACCGTAGCGGTCCTGCGCATGGGCATGGCCAAGAGGGCGGCGGTCGACGGTGATCCTGTCGCTCGAGCGGCAGACCAATGCTCCTTCGAGCGCGGCGACATGCTTGAGCAGCGGCACGTTGCGCGGCAGGTAACCCCGCCTCAAGGAAATCCGCGAGCGCCGGTGGCGGTTGAACGGCCACCAGGTCGCCGATGGCCATTTGATCAACCGGGTGCAACCGATAGAGCCCGACTGGAACGCTCGCGCTGGCATTCCACAGTAAACGCGGCGACCATTGAACGACTGCGGGAATGACGATCAGGGTGACCGACAGGACCGACGTCCAGGCGATGGTGCGCCGGGCTTTCATAGCCCAAGGCTCCGCCGCTTGAGCCAAGCTCGGTGCTGGAGACGGGTATAGGTATGGGCCGGTTGCGCGGTGGCCAGGCGATTGTGCAGGTGTCGCCAGTAGTCCGGCGAGGCATCCGCCGGATCGATTCCGAGCGCCTCGATGGCGTCGATCGCCTGCAACACACGTTCGACCTTGGGCCAGCTATGGGTGGAGAGCAGCAATGTCCCTCCAGGCCGCAGATGGGGCAGCGTTTGAAGGGGAGTTCCGGGCTTCGCAGCCTGCAGGATGTCGAAGCGCGAGAGGACCGTGCCATAGGCGTTGGCAGCCCAGCGATTGACCCCGAAGACGGCACCCGGCGCGAAGCCGAAGCGGCGCCGGTGACGTTCAATGCGCTCTTCGCAGACCGGATGACCGAACCGGACCCACTGTTCGATCTGGCCCTCTTTCCATGTCAGCTCGACGAAGGTCAGATTGCCTTCTCTGCCAATGGTCTGTGCATCAACCTCGTGCGGTTCGGAGCGGATCGGGCTCATGTCGTCGTCCTCATCGACGTGCCGAGAGGTCGTTCGGGCCTGTCGTTTCGAGGGCCCGTTTCGAGGGATTGAGCGTGTCCGAGTGCGGGCTTTTCCCCAGCGGGGGCGGAGCAACAAGAGTTAGATTCTATGTTAGATTCAAAGTTAAGGGGGCGAATTCTGGCGTCTTTTGAAGAGGATACGTCCGATTCGGGTTCCCGATAGCACGAGGGTCCGGTTCCCGATGGCACGATACCAGGGGTTCCCGATAGCACGAGCCCGTCCACAGCTTGTCCACAGGGCTCGAATGCGAGCAGTCGTCGCCCTCGCGCCTCGATCTCGAACGCGAGGCGATAGCCCGGCAATGGCTGTCGGCGGATGATATCCCGCAGCTCGAAGGCAAACCTCTTGTAGGGCGAGAGGCTACCGGATTTCACGTGGAGGTGCCGGAAATCGAACCGCCACCCTGCCCTTTGGCGGCCACCATGCTTGCGCACGAGGCGATAGAGCCAGCGGTCGAGACCACCCGTCAGATCGAAATACGCGCGGTCGATGGTCAGGATCAGCGCGTCCTCAAGGACCGCCCGGTAAAACCAGTCAGGTACAATAAGTTCGATCCCGTCCGGGCGACCACTGGCATCGGTCCGCTCCGTCCACTCGTTGATCCAGGAGAACCGGTGGCGACGCCCTTCGGCAGGCTGGCGGATCGAGGTGCAGACCGT
>CAZVLI010000545.1:0-3460 GCA_964627965.1 uncultured Rhodospirillales bacterium | reverse complement strand
GGACCGCCGGCACATCTCCGACCTCGATATCCAGCGCCTGTCGACCGGCATCGACCTGCCGCTGAACCTGGAGATGGCGGCGACGGAGGAGATGCTGGCGATCGCGCTGCGGCACAAGCCGCACGCGTGCTGTCTCGTGCCGGAGAAGCGCGAGGAGCTCACCACCGAAGGCGGCCTCGACGTCGCGGCGGGTCATCGCCATCTCGGCCCATTCATTGAGCGTCTGAACGATGCCGGTATCCGGGTATCGCTGTTCATCGACCCGGAGCCGGTGCAGCTCGCCGTCGCCAAGGCGATGGGGGCGCCAGTGATCGAGCTGCACACCGGCACCTATGCCGACTGTGCCGAGGCCGATCGGCCGGCGGAACTGGCGCGGCTGGAGCACGCCGCCGCCTACGCCACCGACCTCGGCCTGGAGTGCCACGCCGGCCATGGCCTGACCTTCGACAACGTCGCCGGTGTCGCGCGTATCCCGCAGGTGGTCGAGCTCAATATCGGTCACTTCCTGGTCGGCGAGGCGATCTTCTCCGGGCTCGACGCGGCGATCACGAGGATGCGCACGCTGATCGGCCAGGCGCGGGGCGACAACGCGGACGTCCAGCATGGCTGAGCTGCCGCTGGGCGGTGCCGGTACGCCGTTGATCCTGGGCGTGGGTATCGACATCACCGACATCCGGCGCATTTCCAAGGCGCTGGATCGTTGGGGCGAGCGCTTCACCGCGCGTTGCTTCACCGACATCGAGCGCGAGAAGTCCGACCGGCGCTACACGCGAGCGGAATCTTACGCCCGCCGCTGGGCCGCCAAGGAAGCATGCGCCAAGGCGCTGGGGACCGGCTTTCGGCGCGGCGTCTATCACATCGACCTTGGCGTGGTGAACCAGCGCGGCGGCAAGCCGACCCTGAACCTGACGCGTGGCGCGGCTCTGCGCTTGCAGCAGATGATCCCAGCGGGTATGCAGGCCCGGATCGACGTTTCCATGACCGACGAGCCTCCGCTGGCACAGGCGATCGTGCTGATCACCGCGGTGCCGCCGGACGCTTTTCCGCCCGCGTGACGCCTTCATTCCTTCGGCCGCAAGCCATGTCCATGCCCGAGCGATCCAGGTTCAAGAAAGACGAGAAAAAGAAAGAGGGTTTCCTCGAGATCATCCGCACGGTGGTTTACGCGGTGCTGATCGCCGTGGTGATCCGCACGGTGGCCTATGAGCCGTTCTCGATCCCCTCGGAGTCGATGCTGCCGACGCTGCTCGTCGGCGACTACCTGTTCGTCTCCAAGTACACCTACGGCTACAGCCGACACTCGCTGCCGTTCAGTCCGAAGGTGTATTCCGGACGCATCCTGGAGAGCCCGGCGGAACGCGGCGACGTGGTCGTGTTCAAGCTGCCGCGCGACAACTCCACCGACTACATCAAGCGCATCGTCGGCCTGCCGGGCGACCGCATCCAGGTGAAGGGCGGGCTGCTCTACATCAACGGCGAGCAGGTGAAGCGCGAGCGGGTCGAGGACTTCATCGGCACCGACCGGCGCGGCAGCCCGTACCGCGTGCCGCGCTATCGCGAGACGCTGCCGAACGGTGTGGAGCACTTCACGCTGGACCTGATCGGCAACTCCGACACCGACAACACGGACGAGTTCGTGGTGCCGCCGGACCACTATTTCATGATGGGCGACAACCGCGACAACTCGATCGACAGCCGCGTGCCGGTGCGTCGCGGCGGCGTCGGCTTCGTGCCGGCGGAGAACCTGGTCGGCCGGGCCGAGATCCTGTTCTTCTCCAAGGAAGACCGGGCTCTGCCGTGGGAAGTGTGGAACTGGCGCTTCGGCCGGTTCCTCAACAGCATCGACTGAGGCGCGCTTGAGCGAGCCGGACGCCACGCTGGAGCGGGCACTCGGCCACACCTTCGCCGATCGCGGACTGCTGCGCCGGGCGTTGACGCATCCGAGCCTTGCGCCGAGCGACGACGACTACGAGCGGCTGGAGTTCCTGGGCGACCGGGTGCTGGGGCTGGTGATCGCGGAACGTCTCTACGCGCGCGACCCGGCGGCCACCGCCGGCGACCTGGCGGTGCGCTACAACGCGCTGGTCCGCAAGGAGATGGTGGCCGAGGTCGCGCGCAGCTTCGATCTCGGGGCGCATATCCTGGGCTCGGACGGAGAGCGGGCGCAGGGCGGGCCGGACAAGGACGCGATCCTGGCCGACGTCTGCGAGGCGCTGATCGGCGCGGTGTTTCTGGATGCCGGTTTCGCGGCGGCGGCAACGGTCGTCGAACATCACTGGGCGATGCGCCTCAAGACGTCGGCGCGGGCCGGCAAGGACGCCAAGTCGCGGTTGCAGGAGTGGCTGCAGGGTCGGGGCCGTCCGCTACCGGACTACGAGATCGTCGCCCGCGAGGGGCCGGATCATGCGCCGTACTTCACCGTCGCGGTGACGGTCGACGGCGAGGAACCGGCGACCGGCGAAGGGACGGCGTTGCGGGCCGCCGAACAGGCCGCCGCGCAGGCGATGCTGGCACGATTGGAACCGGACGATGAGTAGCGAGACGCGGTGCGGCTATGTCGCGGTGATCGGCGCGCCGAATGCCGGCAAGTCGACGCTGACCAACCAGATCGTCGGTGCCAAGGTTTCGATCGTCACGCCGAAGGTGCAGACCACGCGCGGGCGCGTGACCGCCATCGCGATGATCGGGCAGACGCAGCTCATCTTCGTCGACACGCCCGGCATCTTCGCGCCCAAGCGCCGTCTGGAACGGGCGATGGTCGAGGCAGCCTGGACCGGCGCGCGCGACGCCGACCAGGTGGTGGCGCTGATCGACGCGAAGCAGGGACTGGATCGCCAGGCACGCGCGATACTGGAGGCGCTGGCGCCGCTGAAGGCGCGCAAGGTGCTGGCGCTGAACAAGGTCGATCTGGTGAAGCCGCCGGCCTTGCTGAAGCTGGCGGAAGCGGCCAACAGCATGGGCGATTTCGAAGCCACCTTCATGATCTCGGCCTTGGAGAGCGACGGCGTCGCCGATCTCGCCGCGGACCTGGCCAAGCATGCGCCGGAAGGACCGTGGCTCTATCCGGAAGATCAGCTCGCCGACATGCCGGAGCGTTTGCTGGCGGCGGAGGTCACGCGCGAGAAGCTGTTCCTGCAGTTGCAGCAGGAGCTGCCCTACGCGCTGACCGTCGAGACCGAGAGCTGGGAAGAGCGCGACGACGGCGGGGTTAAGATCAACCAGGTGATCTACGTCGGCCGCGACAGCCAGAAGGCCATCGTGCTCGGCCACCACGGCAAGCGGATCAAGCAGATCGGCCAGGCCGCGCGCGAGGAACTGGCCGACTTTCTCGGCCGGCCGGTGCACCTGTTCCTGTTCGTGAAGGTGCGTCCGAACTGGTCCGACGACCCGGAACGCTACCGCGAGATGGGGCTCGACTACACCGACTAAGTCGGCTTTCGGGCCTCGATCATCATCGTGA
>CAZVLI010000544.1:0-3463 GCA_964627965.1 uncultured Rhodospirillales bacterium | reverse complement strand
GACATGCCTGGCGCCTGATGCGTCGGGACCCGATGGCCTTTGCCGCCTTCGAAATCGAGGAGAGCGGCTCGGTCGCCGCGCCGCTGCCCGGCAAGGTCGTGCAGCTCATCGCCAAGCCCGGCCAGAAGGTGCGCAAGGGCGAACCGCTGCTGGTCATGGAGGCGATGAAGATGGAACACACCATCGCCGCCCCGGCCGATGGCACCGTCGCCAAGCTGAACTACGCCGAGGGCGAGCAGGTCGACGAGGGCGCCGAGCTGGTCAGCTTCGAGAGCTGATCTCCGGCGTGAAGCTCAAGCCCGCCCAGGTCGTCGCCGCCGTCGTTATTGCCGCCGCGCTGGCGCTGCTGGTCTTCCCGCCGGCCGACATGCCGGTCGAGGCCGCGCGCGGCGCGGCGCTCTGCATTGCCGTCATGGCGTTGCTGGCCACCGCCTCGGTACCGGAGTACGTCGCCGCGATGATCTTCTTCGCGGTGGCGGTGCTGTTCGAAGTGGCGCCCAGCCAGGTGGTGCTGTCCGGCTTCACCTCGTCCGGCTTCTGGCTGGTGTTCGGCGGCCTGATGATCGCGGCCGGCGTGCGTCATACCGGCCTCGCGGTGCGGCTGGCGCAGATGATCACCGCGCGCATCGCCAACAGCTATCCCTCGCTCGTCATCGGCGTCTCGGTGCTTGGCCTGGCGCTGGGCTTCCTGATGCCGTCGACGCTGAGCCGGGTGCTGATCATGATGCCGATCGTGCTGGCCATCGCCGACCGCGCCGGCTTCGCGCCGGGCACGAACGGCCGTGCCGGCATGGTCCTCGCCAGTTCCTTCATCACCATGATTCCGTGCTTCACCATCCTGCCGGCGGCGGTGCCGGCGATGGTGCTGTCGGGCGCGAGCGAGACGCTCTACGGCTACACCCCGACCTACGGTTCGTGGCTGTTGCTGCACTTCCCGATCCTAGGCCTGCTTAAGGCGGCGGTGATCGCCTACGCCTCGATCAAGCTCTTTCCGGATACCGTCGGCGCCGCCGAGATGCCCCCGGACGCGCCGGCGAAGTCGATCGGCGGGCAGGAGCGGACGATGGCCTTCCTGCTTGCCGCCGCGCTGGCGCTGTGGGCCACCGACTTCCTACATCACATTTCGCCGGCGTGGATCGCGCTTGGAGTCGGGACCATCTGCATCCTGCCCTTCGTCGGGATCGTCGCGCCGAAAACCTTCAACGAACAGGTCAGCCTGGCGCCGCTGGTCTACGTCGCCGGCATGCTCGGCATCGGCGCGGTTATCGCTGGCACCGGTGTCGGCGACTACGTGGCGGTGCACGCGCTGGAGGTGTTGCAGTTGCAGCCTGGCGATCATGCCCGCACGTTCGCGTCGATCACCGGCCTGTCGACGCTGCTGGCGATGCTGACGACACAGCCAGGGGTGGCCGCCGTCCTCACGCCGCTGGCCGGCACGCTGGCCGAGGCCGCGGACCTGCCGATCCCAGCCGTGCTGATGATGACCGTCGTCGGCTACACCACCGTCGTCCTGCCCTACCAGACGCCGCCGCTGGTGATCGCCATGCAGCTCGGCCAGGTGCCGATGTCGGCCGGCAACAAGCTCTGCCTGACGGTGCTGGCGGTGACGTTGCTGGTATTGTTGCCGCTGGACTATCTGTGGTGGGTGGCGCTGGGCTGGGTCGGCTGATGCATCTGATCAAGATCTGCATGGGCATCGAGTCGATCGCGCACCTGCGCCGGGTGCAGGCTGAGCGCCTGAAGCAGCGCAAGGCCGCGAAGCAGCCGGCCGAGCTCTACCACCTGACCCGTCACCGGCCGCGCAAGGCCGACGAGATTATCGACGGCGGCGGTTCGCTCTACTGGATCATCAAGGGCTTCGTGCTGGTGCGTCAGCCGTTGATCCGCTTCGACGAGTTCGACCCGCCGATCGAGGGCAAGACCTGCCGGCTGGTCTACACGCCGGAGCTGATCCCGACGCGGCCGCAGGCGCGTCGTGCCTTCCAGGGCTGGCGCTATCTGCGCGACGAGGACGCGCCGGCGGATGCGGCGGTGACCGACGCCGGCGAGGCCGAGGACGAACCGCCGCCGGAGATGGCCGCCGAGCTGCGTGCCCTCGGATTAATCTAGCTCACGCGTGCTCACGGAAATGTACGGCGGGCGCGACTTGGCACCGCGCCTTCGGACCCCAAGTTTAAGTGTGAGTACACACTTCGGGGGATCGAGCCGATGTTTCGTGCAAAGGCGCCGATACTGATAGCGATGACGATGCTGCTGGCGGCCTGTCAGACGTCCGACGGGCGCAAGTACGACGCCGGCGCCGATCTGCGCGCCAAGGAGAGCCAGCAGCAGGCGATTCAGCGGATCGAACGCGAGGGCGCGCGAGACCGCATGGGGCGCGGGCCATGAGGTGGTTGGCGGCCGTGGCATTGCTCGCCAGCTTGGTGCTGGCCGGCTGCCAGTCGACGTCCCAGACGCGCAAGGACGACGAGAAGCCGAGCGCCGCGAACGGTTGGCGCGGCACCCACAACTACAGCACCGGGCTCTAGCTCAGCGCGAGACCACCTTCAGCGGGCGGGCCTGACGGGCGCGTTCGAGGCGCTCCTCGGCCAGCCGGTCGGCCATCTCGTTGGTCGGCAGGTCGGCCTGGGCAGCGCGCGCGAACAGCTCCGTCATCGTGTCGTGGATGCGTGCGCAGTGCGCGAAGGCTGCGTCCTGGCTGTACCGGGGGCCTTCGTAGCTGATGTTGATGATGCCGCCGGCGTTGATGACGTAGTCGGGCGCGTAAAGGATGCCGCGTGCGTGCAGTGCTGCGCCATGTCGGTCCTCGGCCAGCTGGTTGTTGGCGGAGCCGGCCACGGCCGCGACTTTCAGTCGTGCGATGGTGTCGTCGTTCAGCACCGCGCCGAGCGCGTTCGGCGCGAACACATCGGCCTCGACATCGTAGATCGCTTCCGGGTCGACCACCGTCGCGCCCAGTTCCGCCTTCGCGGCGGCCAGCCGGCCGGCGTCGATGTCGGTGACCACCAGCCGCGCACCGGCCTTGTGCAGGTGTTCCGACAGCGCCCAGCCGACATGACCCAGGCCCTGTACCGCGACCGTCACGCCGTTCAGGTCGTTCCGGCCCAGGCGGGCTTCGACGGTGGCGCGCAGGCCGTGGAACACGCCCCAGGCGGTGGCCGGGGAGGGATCGCCGCTGCCGCCCTCGGCGATGCCGGCGACGTGGCGGGTCTGCCGGCGTACGATCTCGAAGTCGGCCGGCGAGGTGCCGACGTCCTCCGCGGTGATGTAGCGCCCGCCCAGGCTGTCGACGTAGCGCCCGAACGCCTCGAACAGCGCCGGCGACTTGTCGCGCTTGGCGTCGCCGATGATCACCGCCTTGCCGCCACCGAAGTTCAACCCGGCCAGCGCCGCCTTGGAGGTCATGCCGCGCGACAGGCGCAGCACGTCGTCGAGCTCCGCCTCGTCATCGTCGTAGCGCCAC
>CAZVLI010000543.1:0-3466 GCA_964627965.1 uncultured Rhodospirillales bacterium | reverse complement strand
CGCCGTTCAGCAGCCCGAACCTGCCGCCACCCTTGCAGGTCCAGTACGGCCCGTCCGGCCCGTCGGTCACGAAGGGCATGCGGTCCTTCATGTCCGCCGGCGCCTCCGACTTGAACAGCTCCGGCGGCATCCACGGCAGGTCGAGGTGCGTGTCGGCGGAAATGCGGTTGTATTTCATCGGGTCCTCCCGGCGGGCGCGTTATGGCTTGTTGCGGATATTGTTCCAGCTTCGGCCGGCCAGCACCAGTGGCAGCTCAGCGCGGCCAGTGCACGTATTCCAGCTTCAGCCCGTCCGGATCGGCAAAGAACACGGCGTAGTAGCCGGAACCGTACTGTGGATACTCGGCCGGCGCGTCGAGCACGGTGGCGCCGATCTCGACCAGAAGGTCGTGCAGCTTGTCGACGTCGGCGCGGTCCGGCGCCGTCCAAGCCAGGTGGTGCAGCCCCGGCGAATACCGGTCATGCGCCCGGCCGGCGCCTTCATCGGAGGCCTGCACGATGCCGATGGAGCAGAACGTGCCGTCCCCTTCCAGGTCGTAGTCGTAGCCGCGCGCGTGGTCGTTCACCCGCCGATAGCCCATGAAGCCTAAAACCGCGTCGTAGAACGGACGCGAGCGGGCCGGATCGGCGACGGTCAGATCGACGTGGTTGACCGCGCCACGCATCGGCTCAGTTCAGCCGCAGGTCCTTGATGTGCTGCGGGTCGGGTTGCAGTTCGCCCTTCTCCACGCGCTTGACGATGTCGGTCAGCGCCGCGTTGGCGCGGGCGGCGAGGCCGATGCGCTCGCCCTGGCGCACGACATAGCCGTTCAGGAACTCGATCTCGGTGCGCCGGCCCTTGTTCATGTCCTGGCCCATCGACGGGCGGAAGTTGTCGGACCGGCCCTCGGCCGCCTTGCGCTGCCGCGCTGCGATGTCGGCCAGCGCCTCGGCGTCGCCCTCGCCGGCCGCTGCGATCTTCTCCGGATCGAGGTGATAGACCTCTTCCAGGCTGTAACCCAGGGCCTGACCGATGCGGATCGCTTCGGCGCCGAGCCGCATCGAGAAGCGCTGCAGGTCGTCGTCGCGCACGATGCCGTTGCCGCCCAGGCCGGTCGACGCCGACATGCCGTTCATCATCGAGTTGGCAACCAGCTTCGACCAGCGCTCGCCCCACAGGTTCTCCGTGGTCAGCGCGCCGTCGGAATAGGCAACCAGCCGGGTGACTTCCTTGGCCCGGTCGGTGATGCGGCCATGCACTTCGCCGACGCGGAACACCGTGTGCTTCGGCGCCCCCTTGCCGGCGCCGCGCAGCACGTCGCCAGGCGCGCGTAGCTCGACCATGATCTGGCTGGCGATGCAGCCCAGCGTCTTGCCCCAACCCACGACGCCGGCCACGGTCTCCTCGTTCATGCAGTTCTGCAACGAGACAACGAAGCCGCCGGGCGCCAGATATTGCGCGATCATCGTCGTCGCCCAGGCGGTGTCGTAGGACTTCACGCAGACGAAGGCGATGTCGAACGGGTCCTGCTTGGCGACCTGCTGCAGCTCGGTCAGGTGCAGCGCCTTGACCTTGACCGTGAACGGCTCGACGTCGCGCGCGTGGCTGACCGTCAGCCCGTGGTTGCGCATCTGTTCGACATGTTCGGGCCACATGTCGATGAAGGTCACGTCCTCGCCGGCCTGCGCCATGTGCGCCCCGGCGTAGCAACCGACCGCACCCGCGCCCACGATCGCGATCCTCGCACCCATCTCGGTCCTCCCGCTGAATTGTTGCCGGCCATCATGGCACAAGGCGCAGGGCGGGAAAGCCCGTCACCGCGCCTGAGCACAGAATGCCGCAATATTAGATAGGCATGTCGCATTGTTTAGATATTGAACAGAACATCGTGGGACAGTAGGCAAGCCCGATAAGTGCCGACGGGCCGGAGTTGTTATGTTAAACGAGTCGATTGCACCAGTGGTGAAATCGGTGTGGTTGCGCGACCTCATGGTCGTGGTGGCCATAATCGTCATCGCTGCCGTGCTGTTCGTCAGCATGGATGCATTCGAAACACTCGAGGGCTTCCTCGACGTCCACGAAGGCTGGGAACTCGACGAGCTTCTGCTGGTCCTGTTCACGGCCTTGCTGCTGACAATCTGGTTCGCCTGGCGCCGGCATCGGGAGTCGATGCGGCGGATGACGGAACAGCAGCGTCTGGTGCGGCTGCTCGGCACCGTGCTCGCCGAGGCGCCCGATGCGATCGCGATCGATAGCAACGACTTCAGAGCTGAGTTCGCGAACGATCGTTTCTACGAGCTCTTCGATCTCGACAAGCAGGCCGCCATCGCTAGCGGCGACCCCATTCGCTACGCCCTCATCGATCAGGCGCGGCAGGGTGCGTATGGCGAAGGCGATCCGGAACTGGTCGCTGAGGTACGGCGCAAGGACATGGCCCGTCAGGTACGCGCCTCCGGGCAGGTGATCTACGAGCGCCAGCTACGCAACGGCCGGTGGTACGAGGCCCGCCTGATCGACCTGGAAGGTCACGGCTTTATGGAGATCTACCGCGACTTCACCGAGCGTCGGCGGATCGAGCAGGAACTATCGGCGTATCGCCATCGCTTGTCGGCCATTCTCAGCAACACACGGCAGGGCTTCTGGTTCATCGATGTCGACGGCAACACCACCGACGTCAATCCGGCCATGTGCAAGTTGTTGGGCGTTTCGCGAGACGAACTGCTGGGCAAGACCGCCTTCGACTTCGTCGACGAGGCCAATGCGGCGGTCTTCCGCGAACAGCTCGTGCTTCGGCAGGACGGTCGGACGGACCCCTACGAGGTGACACTCACGCGCGCCGACGGCACCACCGTTCCCTGCATTGTCGCCCCGGTGGCGCTGCTCGACGACACCGGGGAGCGGGTCGGATCCGTCGGGATCTACACCGAGATTAGCCGCCTCAAGGCGACGGAGGCCGCCCTGCGCGAAAGCGAGACACGGCTGCGCGAGGCACAGGAGATCGCCAAGATCGGCAACTGGACGATCGACCTGACGACCGGCAAGTTGGCCTGGTCAGACGGTATGTTCGCCATCTTCGGCCGACATCTCAGCGACGCCGAGGACCCGCGGCGCGAGTACCTGGAAAAAGTCGTCCACCCGGAGGACCTGCCGGCCTTGCTGCAGGCGCAGCAGCTTTCGGTGACGACCGGCGTGCCCGGCAGCCTGGACCACCGCTTCTTCCGGCCGGACGGCACCGTCGGCTGGGTTCACATGGAGGGGCGGGTCGAGTTCGAGGAGAGCAGGCCGGTCAAGCTGCACGGCATCGCGCAGGACATCACCGAGGCGAAGAACGCCGAACTGACGCTGCGCGAATTGAACGAAACCCTGGAGCAGCGGGCGGAAGAGCGGGCGGCGCTCCTGCTGGCCAGGGAAGAGCGTTTCAGCGCCGTGATCGAGAAAGTCGCCGACATCGTCCTAATCGTCGATCCGCAGGGACGCTTCAGCTAC
>CAZVLI010000542.1:0-3473 GCA_964627965.1 uncultured Rhodospirillales bacterium | reverse complement strand
GGCCCTGCACACCCAGCTCGGTGAGCGCGGACCGCACGTCTTCCAGCTTGAACGGCTTGATGACGGCTATGACCATCTTCATGGCTGTTCTCCTTCGCCCAGGCCTAGAGGTTGTAGCCGCGCTCGCCATGGGTGGCGAGGTCGAGGCCGGTGGTCTCGTCTTCCTCCGAAACGCGCAGGCCGACGATCACGTCGAGCGCCTTGAGGACGATGAAGCTGGCGACCACGCTCCAGACGACGACGGCGATGGTGCCGACGGCCTGAACGCCGAGCTGGCTGGCCATGGTCTTGCCGTCGGCGAGGCCAAGGCCGCCCAGCGACGGATCGCCGAAGAACGAGACCAGCAGGATGCCGGTGATGCCGCCGACGCCATGGACCGCGAAGACGTCCAGGCTGTCGTCGATCTTCAGCGCGTGCTTCACGATCTGCACCGCGTAGAAGCAGACGATGCCGGCAACGAAGCCGATCACCACGCCGCCGACCGGGCCGACGAAGCCCGAGGCCGGGGTAATCGTGGCCAGACCCGCGACCATGCCGGTGACGATGCCGACCAGCGACGGCTTGCCGAAGCGGATCCACTCGATCGCCATCCAGGTCAGCGAGGCGACCGCGGCGGACAGGTGCGTCACGGTCATCGCCATGCCGGCGTTGCCGTCGGCGGCCAGCGCGCTGCCGGCGTTGAAGCCGAACCAGCCGACCCACAGCATCGCCGCGCCCATCATCACCAGGCCGGGGCTGTGCGGTGGCGACAGCTCGTTCGGGAACCCGTGCCGCCGGCCCAGGACCATGGCGAAGACCAGCGCCGAGGAACCGGCCGTGGCATGCACCACCAGGCCGCCGGCAAAGTCCAGCACGCCCATCTCGGCGAGCCAGCCGCCGCCCCAGATCCAGTGGCAGACCGGCGCGTAGACAACGATCAGCCAGATGCCGGAGAAGACCAGCATCGGGCCGAACTTCACGCGCTCCGGGAAGGCACCAACGATCAGGGCCGGGGTGATGATCGCGAAGGTCATCTGGAACATGAAGAACACGTTCTCGGGAATCGTGCCGCTGGCGGTGTCGGTCCCCACGCCGGCCAGGAACGCCTTGGAGAAGCCGCCGACCCAGTCGGTCCCGTCGGCGAAGGCCAGGCTGTAACCGATCACCAGCCACAGCACCGACATCAGGCAGGCGATGGTGAAGCAGTGCATCAGCACCGAGAGAACGTTCCGGGTCCGGACCAAGCCGCCGTAGAACAGCGCCAGCCCCGGCAATGTCATGAACAGCACCAGCGCCGTGGACGTCAGGATCCACGCGGTATCGCCGCTGTCGATCTCCTGTGCCGCCGCCGGCGCCGCCATGGCCACGAGCAGGGCCAGACCCAATGATGAAATTTCGAGCACGCGTCGGGCCGCGCACCAAACTGGCAGTTTCCGCACTGCAGTTCCCCCCGATTCCGCCTCAATTCCAGACAAGTTGGCGCTTCCTCCATCATTCTTCCGTGATGAAAAAAGCGGCAGAGCTTAGCCGACTTTAGACCGTTACCAAAGTGATGGCTTGGCGACCATCAACCAGAAGACAATCATGAGCGCCACGAAAGCCGGCCAGCCGAGCGCGAACCAGACCCACATCAGGCGATCTGCGGCGGCCGGAACGGCCTGCCCGGCGGCGACCGCATCGCTCGCCAGTCGCGCGACCTTGATCTGGATCGCCACCACCGGCAGCCAGCAGGCCAGCGCCAGCACGTAGAGCCCGTAGGTGGCCACCAGCCAGCTCTCGGTGAACGACCAGCCGACGAGATGCGCGAGCCAGAGGCCGCTCAGCGGCTGGAATATCCCGGCCGGCAAGGTGAAGAGCCAGTCGGCCAGGACCGTGTGCCGAGCCGCCGTCGCGAACGCTTCCGGCGAGCCGCGCCGCCAGGTGATCCACATGTGGAAGGCGGTGCCGATGCCCGTACCAAACAACACGGTGCTGGAAAGAATGTGCAGCCACTTCACCAGTTCGTAGGTCACCGCCGCGCCACCATGGCCATGTGCACAGCGATCAACGCCAGAATCGGCAGGTTCTTCAGCAGCGACCCGAACGGATCGCCCCACAGCCACGGCGCCAGCAGCGTCAGGCCAATGGTGTAGCCGGCGACGAGTACCAGCTGCGCGAGATCGCAAAGGACGGCCACGCGGCCGCTCAGCACCCAGGCGGCGAGCGCGACGTCGGCGAGGCTGGCGAGGCGGCCGAGCCAGACCAGGTCGCCGACCATCGCGCGGATTGCCTCGGCCTCGTAGAGCAGTCCGACCAGGCCCGACACCAGCCACAGCAACGCCAGCACCAGCCGGATCAGCGGCTCGGCGAAGTAGAGGCGCGCGTGCCAGCGGTCCTGCTCCTGCGCCGGATGCTCGGCCAGGGCGTCGGGCATCGCCGCCGGCAGCAGGCCAGTGGCGTCGGCGTAGCCGGCCGGCTGCACCGCGTTGCCGGCGCGAACTTGCGCCAGCGACGTCGTCGTGATCGGCCCGAGCTGCAACACGTCGCCGATTCGGCAGACGACAGAAACCAGCCCCAAAGGCATCGAGACGAAGCGCGCCGGTGGCAGGCCGAGCCAGGCGCGCTGCTGCTCGATGATCTCGCGCATGGTCATGTCCCGAGGGCCACCGGGCTCCAACGTGCCGCGCGAGGTCATTGGCCACACCAACAGCGAGGTCCTCCACCGTGATCGGGGTGAAGCGCTGGCCGCCGTCCTCGATCAGCGGTACCGCGAAGGGCAAGCCGGCGAAGCCACGCAGCGCGCTGGTGCCGCCATAGGAGCCGACCGCCGACCAGACCAGCGACGGCCGCAGGATCAGCCAGTCGGCGTCGCTGGCGCGGATCGCGGCTTCGCCCTCGGCCTTGCTGCGGGCGTAGTCGGTATCGATGTCCGCATCCGCGCTGGCGGCGGAGATGTGGACCAGGCGGACCTCGTGACGCGCGCAGGCCTCGGCCAACGCGGCAACCGCGTCGCGGTGCACGGCGTTCATCTCGGCCGAGGGGGCTTGCAGCAGGCCGGCGCTGTTCACCACGGCGTCGACGCCATCCAGGTGCGGCGCCCAGTCGCCCGGCGCGGTGCAGTTACGTAAATCGATCGCCGCGACATCCGCGAAACGACGGCGCAAACGGTCGGCATCGCGCCCGGCAGCGACAACGTCATGACCGGCGCGGCGCAGCGCGGCAACGATGGCGCCGCCGATGAAGCCGCCGGCGCCGAGGACCAAGACACGCATGCCAGCCATCCTCCTGGCGCCAGTCTCGGGCAGGTGCGGTCGCGCGGCAACGTTGTATAAACGCACCGACTTGGGGGCGGATTCACGAGTCGGGAGGACAAGCCGCGCATGGCCGAGGCCGCGCAAAGCTGGGTCGGGCGGTCGCAGCCGCGCGTGGAGGACCTGAGCCTGCTCACCGGGCGAGGCCGGTTCATGGACGACGCGGCGCTGCCGGCCGGCACGCTGCATCTCGCCATCCTGCGC
>CAZVLI010000541.1:0-3480 GCA_964627965.1 uncultured Rhodospirillales bacterium | reverse complement strand
CCACCGCATCCTGTTCGAGGGCGCGCAGGCGGCGATGCTCGACATCGACCATGGCACCTATCCCTACGTCACCTCGTCCAACACGCTGGCGGGGCAGGTCGCGGCCGGCGCCGGCATCGGCGCCGACGCGGTCGACTACGTGCTCGGTATCACCAAGGCCTACACCACGCGCCTCGGCGCCGGGCCGTTCCCAACCGAGCAGGACAACTCGATCGGCAAGGGGCTGGGCACGCGGGGCAACGAGTTCGGCACCGTCACCGGCCGGCCGCGCCGCTGCGGCTATTTCGACGCGGTGATGGTGCGCCAGGCGATCAAGGTCGGCGGGATTCACGGCATCGCGCTGACGAAGCTCGACGTGCTCGACGGCATGGCCGAGCTGAAGGTCTGCACGCGCTACCGCCTGGACGGGGTGGAGATCGACTACCTGCCCAGCGAGGCGGCGCAGCAGGCCCGCGTCGAGCCGGTCTACGAGACCATGGAGGGCTGGCAGGAGAGCACCCAGGGCGCGCGCTCCTGGGCCGACCTGCCGGCGCAGGCGATCAAGTACGTGGTCCGCGTGGAGGAGCTGATCGGTGCCCCGGTGGCACTGCTGTCCACCAGCCCGGAGCGCGACGACACCATCATGGTGACCGACCCGTTCGCGGATTGACCGGCACGAGCACAAAAAGAGATGCCCGGATCAAGTCCGGGCATGACGACACGATCTGATTTCGTCATGGCCGGGTACGACCCGGCCATCTCTGTTTCGGGCTAGCCGACGGTCAGGCGCTGTTCCTTGGCCGCGCGGCGCATCGCCTTTTGTAGCTTCTCGAAGGCCCGGACCTCGATCTGGCGCACGCGCTCGCGGCTGATGCCGTACTCGTGCGACAGGTCCTCCAGCGTGGTCGGGTCTTCCTTCAGGCGCCGCTCGGTCAGGATGTGGCGCTCGCGGTCGTTCAGCAGCTCCATCGCTTTGTTCAGGAGGGCGGAGCGTTGCTCCATCTCCTCGTCCTCGGCGAGCTGGGTCTCCTGGTCCGGGTTCTCGTCGACCAGCCAGTCCTGCCACTCGCCCTCGCTGTCGGCGCGGACCGGCGCGTTCAGCGAGTTGTCGGGCGCCGCCAGCCGGCGGTTCATCGAGATCACGTCCTGCTCGGGCACGCCGAGCTTGGTGGCGATGGTGGTGACGTGCTCCGGGTGCAGGTCGCCTTCCTCGATCGCCTTGATCTGGCCCTTCACCTTGCGCAGGTTGAAGAACAGCTTCTTCTGCGAGGCCGTGGTGCCCATCTTCACCAGCGACCACGAGCGCAGGATGTATTCCTGGATCGAGGCGCGGATCCACCACATGGCATAGGTGGCCAGCCGGAAGCCCCGCTCCGGATCGAAGCGCTTCACCGCCTGCATCATGCCGACATTGCCCTCGGCGATCAGCTCGCCGACGGGGAGGCCATAACCGCGGTAGCCCATGGCGATCTTGGCCACGAGGCGCAGGTGGCTGGTGACGAGCTGGTGCGCGGAGTCGGCGTCGCCATGCTCGCGCCAGGCCTTGGCCAGCATGTACTCCTGCTCCTGTTCCAGCATCGGGAACTTGCGGATTTCCTGAAGGTAGCGAGACAGGCTGCCGTCAGGCGTGATCGCCGGCATCCTGCCGGGCGCGACGGTGTTGTCAGTCATGGTCCGGTCCTCGCGTATCTGCGAAATCGGTCGCGTTGTTGCATTGCACTATGCGCGATTGGAGGGCCGTTCGTCAAGGATACTTGAGTGTTTCAATCAGGTATTCAGTTTGTTTCAATTGTTTCCAAACTTTGCAGCAGGGTCATGAAATCCGGGGGCGGCGGCGTCTCGAATTCCAGCGTCTCCCTGGTGATGGGGTGCCGGAACCCCAGTTTTCCGGCGTGCAGGGCCTGCCGCGCGAAGCTGGTGACCGTATCGGGCAACGTTGCCTTCAGCCGGCGGGGCGCGCGGCCGTAGAGCGGATCGCCCAGCACGGGGTTTCCGATGGAGGCCATGTGCACGCGAATTTGATGGGTCCGGCCGGTCTCCAGCCGGCATTCGACCAGCGCGGCGACGGCGAAGCGCTGCAATGTCCGGTAGTGGGTGCGGGCCGGCTTGCCGTTTCGGGAGACGACGGCCATGCGCTTGCGGTTGCGCGGATCGCGGCCGATGGCGCCTTCGACGGTGCCGCTGGCGGGGCGGGGGTTGCCCCAGACCACCGCGCGGTAGGCGCGCTCGATATCGTGCGCGGCGAACAGTTCGGCCAGGCCGTGATGCGCCGCTTCGGTCTTCGCGGCGACCAGCAGTCCCGACGTGTCCTTGTCGAGCCGGTGCACGATCCCCGGCCGGCGCTCGCCGCCGATCCCGAGCAGACTGTCGCCGCAGTGCGCGAGCAAGGCGTTGACCAGGGTACGGTCCGGGTTGCCGGGTGCCGGATGAACCACCAGCCTGGGCGGCTTGTCGACCACGATCAGGTGCTCGTCCTCGTAGACGATGGCCAGTGGCATCGCCTGCGGCTTCGGCGTGGCGTCGACCGGCGCCGGCACCGCCAGCTCGATCCGCTCGCCGGCCTTGACCCGGTAGGCCGGGTCGGAGACGGTGCGCCCGCCGACCGCCGCGTGGCCGGCCTCGATCAGCGCCTTCAGGCGGCTGCGCGACAGGTCGCCGGCGCCGGCGGTCAGGAACACGTCGAGGCGCTGGCCGGCGACGTCGTCCAAAACCGTTATAGTCAGCCGCTCGGCAGCTTCCGGATCGCCCATGACCGCAGACTGGACCCAGAACACCCGCGCGCTCAAGATCGTCGTGGCGGTGCTCACCGGCTTGATCGTGATCGGCCTGATGCTGCTGGTCTGGGGCATGGCGCGCACCGCCAAGCGGATGACCGACCGGTCCGCCGCCGAACCGCGCGGCGGGCGCCGAGCTGGTGCGCTCCGATCTCGATGACGACCGGGTGCTGCTGCACCTGCGCATCGACGGCCGTGACGTGCTGCAGGTCATCGACCTCACGACGGGCAAGTTGGTCCGGCAACTGACCCTGGAACCGACGCCGTGATCCGACTGCCGGCTTGCTGGCGCGATGACCTGGTGGCGGCGGCCCGGGCCGCCCACCCGCAGGCCTGATCCTGGGCCGAGCGGGAGGCTGGGACGCGGACGAACTGGTGCCCTGCGACAACGTCGCCGAGGCGCCCGAGCGCGAATTCGAGATCGACCCCCAGGCGTTGCTGCATTGGTACAAAAGTCTACGCGGGACCGAGCGCGCGGTGATCGGCGTCTATCACAGCCACCCGACCGGCCGGGCCGAGCCCTCGGCGACCGACGCCGCGCGGGCGTGGGATCCGGATCTGGTGTGGCTCATCGTCGCTGGCGAGACGATCACCGCATGGCAGCCGTCTGACGGCGGTTTCGCGGCGCTGGATCTGACCTGGGAGAACGAGGCTTGAATTTCCACAGCGACAACGCCGCCGGCGCCTGCGAGGCGGTGATGCGGGCGCTCCAGGAGGCCAACGAGGG
>CAZVLI010000540.1:0-3487 GCA_964627965.1 uncultured Rhodospirillales bacterium | reverse complement strand
AGTGGAAAAAGAAGCAAAAGCTTTTCTGACAAAAAGAATCAAAGGCCCGGCGTCCTTCAGGAAGGCGGCGAAGCGATGATAGCGGCCATGGTCGAGCGCGGCCGGGCGCATGGCGAAGCGGGGCAGGGTGTCGCGCCACGCACGCTTGTTTAGCTCGTCGTCGAGCTCCTTGCGGCCCTTGATGAACAGCGCCCAGCTCTCCGCCGGATGGTTCACCAGGTACTGCGCGCCCTGTTCCATCGCGGCGACGAAGCGCGGCAGGCGCGGGTCGGCAAGCTTGTCCTTGTGCGCAACGACGATCAGCTCGTCATAGGCCGGCACGCCCTCCTCCTCGACGTAGAAGGCGCGGCCGGGCTTGCCGACGATGTCCATCTGGTTCAGCTCGAAGTTGCGGAAGGCGCCGATCACCGCGTCGACCTGGCCGGCAACGATCGATGGCGACAGCGAGAAGTTCACGTTGATCAGCTCGATATCCTTCAGGCTCAGGCCGGCCTTGGCCAGCATGGCGCCGAGCAACGCGTCCTCGAAGCCGCCGACCGAGTAGCCGACCTTGCGACCCTTCAGGTCGGCGAGCTTGTTGATCGGCCCATCGGCCAGCACGACCAGGGCGTTCAGCGGTGTGTCGACCAGCGTGGCGATGCGCGCCAGCGGTAGACCCTGGTCGACCTGGATGTGAAGCTGCGGCTGATAGGAGACCGCGAGGTCGGCCTTGCCGGCGGCGACCAGCTTCGGCGGATCGTTCGGGTCGGCCGGCGCGATCAGTTCCACGTCCAGGCCCTGGGCGGCGAAGTAGCCCTGTTCCTGGGCGACGATTAGGGGGCCGTGGTCCGGGTTCACGAACCAGTCGAGGATCACAGTCAACTTGTCGGCGGCGGCAGCCGGCAGCGCGAGCAACATCAGCGCGAACGCGAGAACGATACGCAAGAGTCAGGTCCTTTCATCCGGGAGCGTGTCCGCCTGCCAGGGCATGGCGACGCGCAAGCCCCGGTCGACGGTGAAGAACAGCGTCACGCCGATCACCGACAAGGTGAGCAGCGCGGCGAACAGGAGGTCGATCTGCATGCGCCCGTTGGCGTGCAGCATCAGGTAGCCGAGACCGGCCGACGAGCCGACCCACTCGCCGATCACGGCGCCGATCGGCGCCACGGCGGCCGCGACCCGAAGGCCTGAACCGAGCGCGGGCAGAGCGGCCGGGAGGCGAATGTGGCGCAGCTCGGCCCAGTCCGCCCTTGGCTTGGAGGAACCGTCGGTCATCACCCGCGCCAGCCGCAGCCACGACGGATCGGTTCGGCGCAAGCCGTCGAGGAACGCCGCGGTGACGGGGAAGAAGATGATGATCGCCGCCATCGCCACCTTGGAGGCGAGGCCGTAGCCCAGCCACAGCACCAGCAGCGGCGCCAGCGCGAAGAACGGGATCGACGGCGCGATCACCAGCACCGGGAACAGCCAGCGCCTGAGCGCCGGCGTCGCCGAGATGCCGAGCGCGGCGGAAGCGCCCAGCGCGGTGCCGAGCGAGAGACCGAGCAGGATCTCGATCACCGTGATCGAGGCATGGTGCGCGATCAGGCCGAGGTCGCCCGCCAGCCGTGTCAGGACCAGGCTCGGCGGCGGCAGGATGAAAGGCGGCAAGTCCGTGGCCCAGACCAGTGCCTGCCACAGCGCCAGCAGGCCCGCGACGGTCACCGCGATGCGGAGGACCGACGTCACGCCGCCGCCTCCAGCCGGCGTAGCAACTCGCCGTACTGGCGCGCCAGGTCGGCATCGTCGGCCGGACGCGGCGGCAGGCCGGGCGGCTCGGCGGCCAGCGCCAGGCGAGCTGGCTCGCCGCGCATGATGAAGACCCGATGCGCCAGCCGCAGCGCCTCCATCGGGTCGTGGGTCACCACCAGCACCGTGCGGCCGGCAAGGAGTTCGGCCGCCAGTTCCTGCAAGCGAAGGCGCGTCAACGCGTCCAGGGCTGAAAACGGTTCGTCCATCAGGACGATGGGCCGCTCTTCCATGAGGGTGCGGGCCAGCGCCGCGCGCTGGCGCATGCCGCCGGACAGCGCTGCCGGTCGGTCTTTCGCGCGGGTGCCGAGGCCGACGCGGTCGAGCAGCGCCTGCGCACGGGCACGATCCGGCCGCTCGCCGCGCAGGCGGGCGCCGAGCAGCACGTTGTCGATCACCGACAGCCAGGGCAGAAGCTGGTCTGCCTGTTCCATCAGGGCGACCAGGCCGGTCAGCGGCGCGCCGTCGTCGGTCCGCACGTCGGCCGCGCCGTCAGGCTCCAGCCGCGCGATCATGCGCAGCAGCGAGCTCTTGCCGACGCCGGAGGGCCCGAGCAGGCCAGTGATCTCGCCGCCGACGAGATCGAGGTCCAAGCCGTCGAACAGCGCGCGGCCGCCATATGCCAGCCGCGCACCGCGAAGCCGCACGCCCGGCGCGACGGCGCCTGGACGGTCTCGATCGGGCAACGTGGCAGGAGTGAGAGGCGGGTGGTCGGTCATCGGCTCACTGATCCCTACGCCGGTATCAACCGGATCAGGTTCCAGGGGTCGTCCCGCGAACGGGACCTCTCAGCCGACTTCGGCTCCCCCCAGTGAAGGAAACGTGACAATAGGGCACGCCTCGGCGCGGCGCCAGCCTTCGTCGCCGTGACTTGCCGAAACCTGCCGGTTACACTGAATTTGCTCCTGAATCGGCGGGCAGCACAGCCAGGGTCTTGAGATGAGCGACAAGCCGAAGGGCGCCGAACCGCGCTGGGAAGAGCTGGTCAATGACTACGGCCTGACGCCGTACAACCGGCGGCTGGCCGACAAGATTCTCAATGCCTACAACCAGGCCATCGCGCTGGAGCGCAGCCAGGTGTCCGATCTGCTGCTGCAGGCGCTGCACGCGACGATCGCCAGCGACGCCGACAACCGCAACGCCGGTGCGATCACCAAGGCCGGGCTGTGGCAGGACTTCGTCGAGGCCCGGAACAAGTACAAGGCGATCCGCGAGCAGCACGAGCAATCCGACCAGGAAGTGCTCGACGCGCTGGACGTGATGAAACAGGCGTACAACGCCTGGAGCGAAGCCTGAGCCGACACGGCCTGCTGCTCTGTCTGGCGGCGCTGCTGGCGCTCGCCGTCGGCGGCTGTCAGGCCGTCGCGCAGCCGCAACCAACACTGCCAAAAGAGAAGCTGGTGGTCGAAACGGCCGGCGGTGCGCGCTATAGCTTCGTGGTCGAGATGGCGACCACACCAGAGCAGCGCCAGGCCGGGCTGATGTTCCGCACCGAGATGGCCGCGGACCACGGCATGCTGTTCGATTTCGGCCGCGAGGACGATCTCGCATTCTGGATGAAGAATACGCCGTTATCACTTGATATTATTTTCATTCGAGCGAATGGAGTGATCGCCAACATTCAGCGCAAGACGACACCCTTCTCGACCAAGACCCTGCCGTCTGACGGTCCGGCGCGTGCCGCGCTGGAGCTCAACGCCGGCACCGCCAGGGCGCTCGG
>CAZVLI010000539.1:0-3494 GCA_964627965.1 uncultured Rhodospirillales bacterium | reverse complement strand
CCAGCCGTCCGCGTCCTGCTTCGGCTCGGCGCCGAGATAGTGGTAGGTGGTGCCCGACCCCGGCCCGGCGTCGGGCAGCATGTAGACCTCGCCGACCTCGCCGGGCGGTAGCTCGCGACCGTCCTCGCCGACGATCTTGAGCTGGAAGCCCTCGAGCATCTTGCCGACCGAGCCCTTGTGTTCCAGCCATTCCGATCCGGTGATCCAGGTGACGCCGTTGCCTTCGGTGCCGCCGTAGAGCTCGTGGATCACATCGGCGCCGAGCCACTCGATCCAGGCCTCCTTGAGCCAGACCGGGCAGGGCGCCGCGAGATGCAACACGACGCGCAGCTTGGGGAAGCTGTAGCGCGCCCGGACCTCGGGCGGCAGGCGCCAGATGCGATGCATCATCGTCGGCACCAGCATGGTCCAGTCGATCTCGTGCCGGGCCAGCAGGTCGAGCGCCTGCGCCGGATCGAACCGGCGCGGCAGCACGATGTGGTTGCCGCAAAGCAGCCCGCGGCAGGACATCAGGAACGGCGCGTTGTGATAGAGCGGGCCGGGAAACAGTTGCGCGCGGTCGCAGGCCATTTCCAACGGCGGCTCCTCGGGGTCGAAGGCGCCGGGGTCGTGCGAGACGATCAGCTTTGGCCGGCCGGTGCTGCCGCCCGACGTTGGCGCCTTCCAGTAGGTCGCGACCCGTTCCGGCAGGGCGGCGTCTGAAAGGGTCGGGTCGGCCGCGTAGCCTGGGGCCAATGTCGCCCGCTCCGGGTGCGCCCCGTCCGGGACGCCGACGACCAACGTCGGGTCGGCGAGTTCGACGATGGCTTCGCGTTCCGCCTGCGGCAGCTTGGCCGAGATCGGCTGCGGAATGGCGCCGAGCTTCCACGTCGCCAGCGCCGCCTCGTAGAACTCGATGCCGTTCGGCAGGGCGATGGTCACCATGTCGTCCTGCTTCACGCCGATGTCCTGGTAGGCGCGCGCCAGGCGGTTGGATCGCGCGTCCAGCGCCTCGCGGGTGATCGACGCATCCTCGCTCGTCACCGCCGGCCGGTTCGGATCCTTTGCTGCCCAGTAGGCCAGCATGCGGCCGATCGGCATCTCCGCCATGGGGTCAGTCCGGCCGCTTGTTCTTGCCGGTGAACCCGAACAGGTTGCCGGCCACCTTGCGGATCTGGATCTGCTCGGCGCCCTCGGTGATGCGATAGCGCCGGTGGTGCCGATAGATGTGCTCGAACGCCTTGTGCCGGGTGTAGCCGATGCCGCCATGGACCTGGATCGCCAGGTCGGCGGCCTCGCAGACCAGCCGGTTGGCGCGGTAGTTCGCCATCGACACCTGGTCGGTCACCTCCATGTGGTGCTGCCGGTCCAGGTACCAGGCGGTCTTGTAGACCAGGTTGCGCACCATCTCGCACTCGGTATGCAGTTCGGTCAGCGGGAACTGGATCGCCTGGTTGGTCGCCAGCGGCTTGCCCCAGGTGACCCGCGACCGCGAATAGTCGACCGCCTCGTTGATGCAATACTGCGCCGCGCCGACCGAGCTGGCGGCCTGGCGAATGCGGTTCTCGTGCACGAAGGTTTGCGCCAGTTCCAGCCCCTGGCCTTCTTCGCCGAGCATCGCTGACTGCGGCACGCGCACGTCCTTCAGCGACACTTCGGCATGGTCGGACGGCATGTTGAACGTCCACCACATGAAGTCGACGTTGAAGCCCGGCGTGTCGGTCGGAACCAGGAAGCAGGAGATCCCGCGGCCGTCGCCGGGCTTGCCGGAGGTGCGGGCGAAGACCATGTCGACCGTCGCGGTGTGCATGCCGGTGTTGAACCGCTTCATGCCGTTCAGGACCCAGTCGTCGCCGTCGCGCGTGCCGGTGGTCTCCAGGTAGGTGGCATCCGAGCCGTGGTTCGGCTCGGTCAGGCCGAAGCCGATCCGGTGCGCCCCGGTGATCATGCCTTCCAGGTAGGTTTCCTTCTGCGCCGGCGTGCCGAAGCGGTGCATCATGATCACGGTCGGGAAGTTGCCGCCGATAGAGCGTTCTGCAGATCGTTGTGCAGGCCCAGACCCATCGTGGCGAGATGCTCGCGAATGATCGCCATGGCCAGATTGGACCCGTCCTGGCCGCCGAGTTCCTTCGGCAGGGCGAAACGCAGGTGACCGGCGGCGTCGGCGCGCCGGCGCATCTCGCCGAGAAGCGCCTCCCATTCCTCGTTCGGTTGCCCGTCGTTGTCCCAATCCGTGCGCGCATGCTCGCGTCGGTGGTCGAAGAACTGCATGTTCTCGCGTTCCAGCGGCTTGATCTCGCGCTCGATGAAATCGTCCAGCTCATCCAGCTTGGCCTGGATGTCGGCGGGTATGGCGAAGTCCATGATCTTCTTGTCGCTTCTCGGCCAGTGTCCTGGCGTGCAGCTTACGGCCTGCGGCGAGGCAGGGGAATGTCGGCACCCATCGGCGGAAGCGCCTAGCCTACTTTAGTCACTCGTAATGAGTGAGTGTTAACGATTGAATCACCAATTCATGGTTGTATGGGCCCCGGATCGAGATGGATCCAGGTGCCGCGACAACCCGTGACCCCCTCGCGCGGTACCGGTCAGTCCAGTGCCCAGGCGGCTGAGAGAGCGAGCCTCAGTTCGCCTGGGCCTGGCGACCCACATAGCGGCCATCACGCAATTCAGTAAAGAATTCATGCACCTGCGGGTGCGACACCGGCGCGCAGGTTTCGTCGGGCAGCAAGTTCTGCTCCGAAACGTAGGCGATGTAGGTGGTTTGGTCGTTCTCCGCCAGCAGGTGGTAGAACGGCTGGTCCTTGCGCGGCCGGACCGCCTCCGGGATCGACAGCCACCACTCCTCGGTATTCGCGAAGGTCGGGTCGACGTCGAAAATCACGCCGCGAAACGGGTAAACGCGGTGTTTGACGATATCGCCGATCTGGAACTTCGCGGTCCTGATTTCCATGTACGCGGGCTTCCGTCACTGATTGCCGGCACGTGGCCAGCCTGCACCTTGATTCAGCATATAATGTAGGACACTTCCGGCTGTCGTCGAAGCACCGGCCGTGTGCCGCGCCGATTGGACGGTCGGGGCCTGCATTAATGTATACTTGTCGCAAGCTCGTCGACGCCGGCGCCGTGGCGCTCGGCAAGGAGACCAAATGAGCATCGCCATCGACACGCGTCGCGAATTGCGCGCCATGGGCGTTATCGGCCTCGCGCATGGCAGCAGCCATTTCTTTCAGCTCGTGCTGCCGCCGCTTTTTCCGTTCCTGGTGAACGACTTCGGTGTTGGCTTCACCGAGCTCGGCATCGTCATGACCACGTTTTTCGTGGTTTCCGGGTTCGGCCAGCCGGTCGCCGGCTTCGTCGTCGACCGGTTCGGCGCACGCCATGTGCTGGTCTTCGGCCTGACGCTCTACTGCGCCGGCATCGCGCTGGCGGCGCTGGCGCCGGGATTCTGGTGGCTGGTGCCGGCGATGGCGGTCGCGGCCATCGGCAACTCGGTGTTTCATCCGGTGGACTTCACC
>CAZVLI010000538.1:3283-3502 GCA_964627965.1 uncultured Rhodospirillales bacterium | reverse complement strand
GGCGAGAGCGGCACGGGCAAGGAGCTGTGCGCGGAAGCGATCCACCGGCGCTCGCCGCGCAAGGACGGCCCTCTCGTCGCTATCAACTGCGCCGCGATCCCGCGCGAGTTGATCGAGAGCGAGATCTTCGGCCACGTGCGCGGCGCTTTCACCGGGGCGGTGGAGGAGCGCGACGGCGCCGCGATGCGCGCGGACGGCGGCACGCTCTTCCTCGACGAA
>CAZVLI010000538.1:0-3273 GCA_964627965.1 uncultured Rhodospirillales bacterium | reverse complement strand
CTCTGCGAGATGGCCGTCAACCTGCAGTCGAACCTGCTGCGTTTCGTGCAGACCGGCAGCTTCAACAAGGTCGGCGGCACGAAGCTCGAAAAGGTCGATGTCCGTTTCATCTGCGCCACCAACCAGAACCCGTTGAAAGCAGTCGAGGAAGGCCGGTTCCGGGAAGACCTGTACTACCGCCTGCACGTGATCCCCGTGCATCTGCCACCGCTGGCGGAGCGCGGCAATGACGTGCTGGAGATCGCGGCGAGCTTCCTGAAACGGATCGGCGCGGAGGAAGGCAAGCACTTCCAGCGCCTCGCGGGGCCGACCGAAGCCATATTCCGCGCCTACGACTGGCCCGGCAACGTGCGCCAGCTGGAAAACGTCATCCGGAACATCGTCGTCCTGCACGATGGCGACGAGGTGACGCCGGACATGCTGCCGCCGCCCCTGCCGAGCGACGCCAGCGCCATGCCCCGCGCGCCGATCGCGGCCGCACGCCCCGCCCCGACGACGAACGTGCCGGCGGCGGCACCCGCCAGCGTCGACCTGAACGACATCCGGCCGCTGGCCGACGTGGAGCGTGACGCCATCGAGCGGGCCATCGCGGCCTGCGACGGCAATATCCCGAAGGCGGCGGCGATGCTGGATATCTCCGCGTCGACGATCTACCGCAAGCGGCTGAACTGGAAGAGCGCCGGCTAGTCGGCGACCGGCGCCTCAAGCGCCTGCAGCGTCTGTTCCGTTAGCTGCGTGAGACCGGAGATATCGCGTTCGACGCGGCCGAGCATGTCCTGCTTGGCCGCCGACTCGATGGCCGCCGCGATCTGCGCCAGCTTGCGCGCGCCGTAGGTCCCCGACGTGCTCTTCAGCGAGTGCGCCTCGTGCTCCACCGCGACGCGGTCGCCGGCGTTGGCCGCCGCGACCAGGCGGGCCTGCCGGCTCCTTGCTTCCGCCGCGAAGCTGGCGATCAGGCGCTTGAACGCGTCGGGGCCGGTATCGCGGCGCAGTTGCGCCAGCGCCTCGCCATCCAGGAGGCCCGCCGTCGCCATCGCCGGCCCGCCCGGAACACCGACCTCGCGACACCAGCGCGAAAGCGTGCCGAGCAACGCCTGCCGGGTGATCGGCTTGGACAGAAAGTCGCTCATGCCGGCCGCGAGGCAGCGTTCCTGGTCGTCGAACAGCGTGTTCGCGGTGAGCGCGATGATGGGGACGCTCTGGTTGTGCGCCGTGGACTGCCGGATCGCCTCCGTCGCCGACAGACCATCCATGACCGGCATCGCGACGTCCATCAGGACCAGATCGAAGGACTTCAGCCGCGCCGCCTCGACAGCCTGCTGACCGTCCGGGGCGATCTGCAACTCGACCGGCAAGCCCTCCAGCATCGCCTTGGTGACGAGTTGATTGGTCGGCGAGTCCTCGGCCAGCAAGACCTGTAGCGGCTCGTCCGGGTCCGGCGCCGGCGGCGATTCCGCCAGGTTCTGCGGCACGGCGAACGGGACGTCGGCGCGCCGCAGCCATTGCCAGATCGCATTCGGGAGCATCGGCCGCCGCGCAACCTGCACCGGCTCGGCTTCCGCCAATTCGGTCGGCTCCTCGTCGGGCGCGGCCTCGTCCTGGACCAGGACCAGTTGTGTGCCCGCGGCCGTCAGATCGATCAGCGCCGCGCCGGCGTTCGCCCCCGCCAGTCCGCGATCGACAAGCGCCAGATGGTAGGGCTCGTCTTCTTCGCGCTTGATGGCATCGCGCAGTTCGGTTGGTGCCACGCTATCCACGACGGCACAGCGCCAAAGGCGTAGCTGCTGCGTCACCGCCAGCGACGCAACGGCCGGCAGGCAGAGCAGCACCCGCGCTTCAGGCAGGGCCTTGCCATCGCCCGCCGTGGCTCGCGCGGCCGGCGCGACCGAGAACTGGGCAGTGCACCAGTATATGCGCCGGCCGTTGGTCACGCGGGTGCCGACATGCCCGCCCAGGCTGGTCAGCAGCTCGCGCGCGTAGCTGAGCGAGCCGGCGGCGCGGCCGGGCGCCTCGGCACCGATCACTTCGATCTCGAAGCGCAGGTAACCCATGGCGTAGTCGACCGGCGACCAGTCCAGCCGCATCACCATGCCCTCCGAACCGTGGCGCAGACCACGAACGGAGAGATCGAGCAGCGCCTGACGCAGTCGCGTGACGTCGCCGATCAAGCCCGACGGCACCGTGGCACCGACCACGACCCCGATCTCGGCGGCCTCGTAGGGCTGACGCCCGCAGAGAAACCGCGCGATGTCCTCGACGAGCCCGGTCGGATCGAACGAGATCGCCACCGCCACGGCGGACCGGTTGGACAGCTTGGACAGGTCGAGACCTTCGTCGATCTGGTCCAGCAGGGCTTCCGCCGCGCCCCGTGACAGCCGTGCGAGCACCCGCTGTTCGGCGCCGAGGCCGGTGTCGAGGATGCGAACCAGGCTCATCAGCAGCCGGCCGCGCGAGTCGGTCGGGTCGTGCCCGATCTCGGCCACCATCGCCTCCCGGACGTCGGCCGCGCCGCGGGCGTCGGTGCGCGCCACCTCGAGCGCGACATCGGCGGCCTTCAGCGTGCCGATGTCCATCACCGTCAGGATCGAGCCGCCGGCCGACGTCATGCGCCCGCCAACACGTAGCCAGCGCCCGCCTTCCGTCTGCTCGTCGGTCACCCCGGTCCAGTGGACACCATCGCCAAAGCGGTCGTTCAGCCATGTCGTCTCATGCCCGCTCGCACGTACGAAGGCGCCGTCGCGAACAAGCGTCTCGATGGTGGTGTGCAACGTCGCGCCGGCCCCGAAAGCCTGCGCATCGCCGGCCAGCAATTCCCCCAGGCGGCTGTTCGACAACAAGATGCGGCCGCTGGCATCGAGCAGCGCAAAGCCCGCCGGTATCGCCTGCAGGACCGTCTGCAACCTCGCCAGGGCCTCGGCCGCCCGAACTTCGCTGGCCAGCACGGCGTTGGCACCGCCATGGGTTACGGCAAGGCTTGCCTGCGGGTCGAGCGCCGGCGCCCCACCTTCCAGCGGCAGGAACCCGAGCCGCGCGTCCTGGCCGACCTCGCGCAACCATTCGCTGGCGGCTTCGGCGAGTTCCGCCATCCGCGCCTGGCATTCGGACAAATGCGCCTGGTAGTCGCGCCGCTCGGTCCGGTCGAGCAGGAGCATGCCGATGCCGGTCACCTGCCCGGTGGCTTCGCTGCGCTCCGGCAGCAGCCAGATCGAAAGCGGCCGCACCGTCGTCCCGGCGAAGGTTACGTCGGTCTCGACGTGAAAGACGTCGCCGGCG
>CAZVLI010000537.1:0-3509 GCA_964627965.1 uncultured Rhodospirillales bacterium | reverse complement strand
GAACTCACCGAGCTCGAACCGCATCGCCAGGTTCGGCAGCAGCTTGCGGCACAGCGCGCGGGCCTGCGGATAGACCTGCTTGTAGCCGTTGAAGATCTCCTCGACGATCATGTGCTCGGTATCGCGCACGCCGGCCAGCACCGCGGCCTCGGCAAAGACATGGCTGTCATCGCCCTCGCTCAGGGTCCGTTTGGCGATGGCGTTGAGATGCAGCAGCAGGTGGCGCGGCAGCAGCTGCGTGTGCCGCATCAGGTAGGCAAGCGTATCCTCCGCCAGCCCGTACTCGTTGCTCAGTTCGTTGGGCAGCACCTGCTGCCAGAAGCGGCGCACGCCCTTGCGCGTCGTCAGGTCGATGCTCTTGAAACGGCGCTCGTAGACCGCCGGAAAGTACAGCCCCAGGAAGCTGGCGTACCGCAATGCCGCCAGGTGGAACAGCTCGTGCGGCTGCCAGCTCAGCACGATGTGGCTGGCGAAGTCCTTCAGCGGGTTCGACGACAGCGTGATCAGCCGCGGGTACAGCTCCGACGGCAGGCAGCAGCGTATCTGACACGGCTGCCCAGGCTGGTTGAAGCGGCCGACCGCGCGCAGCAGGCCGGTCAGCGCGTTCGCCATCGAGGGTTCGTCCAGCGGGAACTGTTCCAGCGAGTCGATCAGCACGATGGCCTTGAGACCGCGACGATCCAGGAACCGTGTTGCCACCGCCTGTGCCTCCGCGAAGGTGACGCCATCCGGCGCCATCTCCTCGATGGTGTCGATCAGCACCTTGAACTTCTCGTTCATGGCCTCGATCGCCTTCAGGATCGTGCGCATGATCCGGTAGGGGGTCATCCCCTGCCGCACGCCGATCCCTTCCAGGTAGCGGGTGACATCGGCCAGCTCGTCGTGCGCCTCGTCGCGATGCGCCTCCAGCAGGGCGGCGAACACCGCGCCCCAGAGCAGGTTGGTCCACAGCAGCGAGACCTCCTCGGCCAGCACGTTGACCGGAAGGTTGCCCTCGATGGTGCGGACCATCTTCGGGAAACTGTCGTCGGACTGCAGCGAGACCACGACGTCGTAGGCCGGGTCGAAGTGGAAACTGTTGAGGAAGGCGGTCTTGCCGGCGCCACGGCGCCCGATGATCATCGCCGGACCCTTGCGCAGCCCCTCCGAGATCGAGTTGCGGCGGTCGAACAGGCGGTCGAAGATCTCGCGGTCGTCGATCTCCGGCGAGGCCACCGGCCCGAACGGCTGGTCCGGATGCAGCAGCTTGCACAGCACCCGCTCGCGCGCCTCGGCGGCGCCGAAGACCATCGGCGCATCATCATCGTCCGCGTAAATCGCCTGCACGATCTCCTGCAGCATGGCCGCCCGACTCCCCTTCGACTGCCAGATCCCCAAATCCCGTTAACCATGATCTAATGCGCGATATGGAAAGCCCTGGTGCGGGCGGTCACACGGGCCACGATGGTCACAACGCCGTCACGGCCACGTCACAAACCCGGCTTTCTCGCGCTGCTAAGACTTCCGCAAGGTTGATCGTGGTCAATGTCGCTGCCCGCGGGCGCGTATAGGCTGCACCTGCTTTCGTGGAACACGAGGAACGACGCCGTGAGCGAACAGTTCGACTACGAAGGCGCGCTGAGGCGGCTGATCGACAAGCGCTTCGAGGCGAACCTGCGCGGGCAGAACTCGACGCCCGAGATTCACGAGTTGGAGCAGTGGATCTACGCGCAGTTGCGCACCGGGGAGCGGGCGGAGAGCCCGTCCCGGTCGGATGCGACGCAAGGCAAGACATCCGCCCCGACCGACGACCGCTAGCGCGCCGGCGACGAAAGTAGCGACCGAACCCGGGCCCGTTCAGGACCCGTGGCATCTCCCCTGCCGCGCGCTATCATGCCCGCCAGCGGAGGAGGCCGACCATGCCGGTGCTGGATGACATAACAACGGGGCTGCGCTTTCCGGAGGGCCCGATCGCCATGCCGGATGGCTCGATCATCGTGGTCGAGATCGAGCGCAAGACCCTGACACGGGTACAGGCCAATGGCCGCAAGGAAGTCATCGCCGAGACCGGCGGTGGCCCGAACGGCGCTGCCATCGGCCCGGACGGCGCCTGCTACATCTGCAACAACGGTGGCCTGAAGTTCGTCTCCGAGGGCGGCCTGCTGCGCCCGGTGGGCCAGCCCGACGACTATGACGGCGGCCGCATCGAGCGGGTCGACCTGTCCACCGGCAAGGTCGACGTGCTGTACACGGCGGCGGGGGACCTGCCGCTGAAGGGGCCGAACGACATCGTCTTCGATCGCGAGGGCGGCATGTGGTTCACCGACCTCGGCAAGACGCGCGACCACGACATCGACCGCGGCGGCGTGTTCTACGCCAAGCCCGACGGCAGCCACATCGAGGTCGCGGCCTATCCGCTGCTGACCCCGAACGGCATCAGCCTGTCGCCGGACGAGAAGACGCTCTACGTCGCCGAGACCCAGCCCGGCCGCGTCTGGGCCTTCGACATCGCATCGCCCGGCAAGATCGCCAAGAAGCCGTTCCCCTCGCCGAACGGCGGCACGTTGCTGGCCGGCGTGCCGGGCTTCCAGCTGTTCGACTCGATGGCCGTGGACGGTGCCGGCAACGTCTGCGTCGCGACCCTGTTCAATGGCGGTATCACGGTGATCTCGCCCGACGGCCGCTCGGTCGAGCACATCGCCATGCCCGACCTCTACACCACCAACATCTGCTTCGGCGGCGACGACCTGAAGACCGCCTACGTGACCCTGTCGACCACCGGCCGGCTGGTCCGCATGGACTGGCCCCGCGCCGGCCTGCCGCTGAACTTCCTCAACACCTGACACCGACGCATCGAAAGAACGGGAGACGCAACCATGAAAGCCGCCATGCTACGCGAAGTCGGCAAGCCGCTGACCATCGAGGATGTCAGCATCGACAAGCCAGGCCCGCGCGAGGTGCTGATCCGCACCAAGGCCTGCGGCGTCTGCCACTCCGACCTGCACATGATCGAAGGCACGTATCGCTACCCGCTGCCGACGGTGCTCGGCCACGAGGCCGCCGGCGTGGTCGAGGCGATCGGCGACGAGGTGCACAACTGCGAGGTCGGCGACCACGTCATCACTTGCCTGAACGCCTTCTGCGGCCACTGCGAGTACTGCATTTCCGGCCACATGTCGCTGTGCACCGACCCCGACACCAAGCGCGCCAAGGGCGCGCCGCCGCGCCTGTCGCAGAACGGCGAGCCGATCAACCAGTTCATCAACCTGTCGGCCTTCGCCGAGCAGATGCTGGTGCACCAGAACGCGCTGGTGAAGGTCCGCAAGGACATGCCGCTGGATCGTGCCGCCCTGGTCGGCTGCGGCGTCCCCACCGGCGTCGGCGCGGTGCAAAACACCGCCCGCATCGAGGCCGGCAGCACCGGCTGCGTCATCGGCTGCGGCGGCGTCGGCCTGTCGGCGATCAACGGCGCGGCGATCGCGGGCGCCGGCCGCATCATCGCCGTCGACATGGTCGGCTCGAAGCTGAAC
>CAZVLI010000536.1:0-3515 GCA_964627965.1 uncultured Rhodospirillales bacterium | reverse complement strand
GCCGGCAAGGTGGTGGCGCTGGCCGACAACCTGGGCGAGGGCGCGGAAGAGATCAACGCGGACGGCAAGCTGGTGCTCCCGGGCGGGATCGACAGCCATTGCCACATCGACCAGCCGTCCTCGATGGGGGCGACCACGGCCGACGACTTCCTGAGCGGCTCGCGCTCCGCGTTGTGCGGCGGCACCACGTGCATCATTCCCTTCGCCGCGCAGCACAAAGGCCAGTCGTTGCGGGCGGTCGTACAGGACTACCACGCGCGCGCCCTCGACAAGGCGATGATCGACTACGCCTTCCACCTGATCATCTCCGACCCGACAGAGCAGGTCCTCGGGCAGGAACTGCCGGCGCTGATCAAGGACGGCTACACCTCGTTCAAGATCTATACGACCTACGACGCGCTAAAGCTGGACGACGGTCAGGTGCTGAAGGTGCTGGCGCTGGCGCGGCGCGAGGGCGCGATGGTGATGGTCCATGCCGAGAACCACGACGTCATCGCCTGGCTCGCCGACCGGCTGATCGAGGCCGGGCATACGGCGCCGAAGTTCCACGGCGTGGCGCACGCCGAGGCCGCCGAGCGGGAGGCGACGCACCGGGTGATCGCACTGTCGGAGATCGTCGACGTGCCGCTGCTGATCGTGCACGTCTCCGGCGCCGAGGCGATCGAGCAGATCCGTCAGGCGCAGGCGCGCGGCCTGAAGATCTACGCTGAAACCTGTCCGCAGTACCTGTTCCTGACCGCCGACGACATGGACAAGCCGGGCTTCGAAGGCGCCATGTGCATGTGCTCGCCGCCGCCGCGCGACCAGGCGAACCAGGAATTCGTGTGGCGCGGCTTGCAGACCGGCGTGCTCAGCGTGTTCTCGTCGGACCACGCGCCGTATCGTTTCGATGATCCGCAGGGCAAGAAGATGCATGGCGACAATCCGCCCTTCAAGAAGGTCGCCAACGGCGTGCCGGGGCTGGAGATCCGCCTGCCGATGCTGTTCTCCGAGGGCGTCGGCGGTGGGCGGCTCGACATCAACCAGTTCGTCGACCGCTGCTGCACCACGCCGGCGAAGATGTACGGCCTCTACCCGCGCAAGGGGACCATCGCGGTCGGCGCCGACGCCGACATCGCGATCTGGGATCCGGACAAGAAGGTCACGATCTCCATCGATATGCTGCACGACAACATGGACTACACGCCTTACGAAGGCCGCGAGGTGACCGGCTGGCCGGTGATCACCATCGCGCGCGGTAAGGTGGTGCAGCGCGACGGCGAGGTCTTTGCCGAGGCCGGGCAGGGCGAGTTCCTGCGCTGCGACCTGTCGCCCGCCGCCAAGCCGCTCGGCCGCCGTGTCCACGGCTTCAACCCGACCACCGGCGAGTACGCCAAGTTCTGAGGACGCCATGACCGTGAACCGCCAGATCATCCTGAAGGAGCGGCCCGAGGGCCAGCTCACGGCCGGACATTTCGAAATGCGCGAGAGCGAGGTGCCAACGCCGGGCGCGGGCGAGGCACTGGTGCGCACGCTCTACCTGTCGCTCGACGCCGCCAACCGCGCCTGGATGAGCAAGGTCGCGACCTACACCAACCCGGTCGAGATCGGCGGCGTGATGGACGGCATGACGCTCGCCGTGGTGGAGGCGTCGAACGACCCATCGCTGGCCAAGGGCGACGTCGTCGAGGCGACGACCGGCTGGCAGGACTATGGCGTCGGGCCGGCCAAGGCGATGCGCAAGGTCAAGCCGACCGAGCCGCTGTCGCTGCTGCTGAGCGGTGTCGGCATCACCGGCAAGACGGCGTATTTCGGTCTGCTCGACATCGGCCAGCCGAAGGCGGGCGAAACGGTGCTGGTGTCGGCGGCCGCCGGCGCGGTGGGCTCCGTGGTCGGGCAGATCGCCAAGATCAAGGGCTGTCGCGTCGTCGGCGTCGCCGGCTCGGACGAGAAGTGCGACTGGCTCATCGGCGAGCTCGGCTTCGACGCGGCGGTGAACTACCGCGATGGCGGTCTGTTCAAGAACCTGCGCAGCGCCTGTCCGGACGGTGTCGACGTCTACTTCGACAATACCGGCGGGCCGATCCTGGAGGCGGCGCTGTTCCTGATGAACCAGGACGGCCGCGTCGCCTGCTGCGGCGCCGTCTCGCAGTACGACACCGCCACGCCCGATCCCGGTCCGCGCGGCGTGCCCGGCCTGCTGGTGGTGAAGCGTCTGTCGATGAAGGGCTTCATCGTCATGGACTACGCCAAGGACTACGCGAAGGCCGAGGCGGACCTCGCCGGCTGGATCGCTGACGGCAAGGTCAAGATCCAGGAAGATATCATCGACGGGCTTGAGAATGCGCCCGCGGCGCTGGTCGGCCTGCTGGCCGGCGAGAACCGGGGCAAGCGGATGATCCGCGTCGATCCGGCGGCGCGCTGACGCTCATGGCATCGGTCGGCGAATTGATGCGGCGCGGTGCCGACCTGCATCGTCAGGGGCGGCTGGACGATGCGCGCGCCGCCTACGCCAAGGTGCTGGCGCGCGACCCGAAGCAGTTCGATGCCATGCACCTGTCTGGCCTCGCCTGGCTGCAGGTCGGCAAGCCGGCCAAGGCGGAGCCGTTGCTACGCAAGGCGGTGAAGCTCCGCCCCGACGTGGCGGCCGCACATCTCAATCTCGCGCGGGCCCTCGGTGAGCTGCATCGGACGCGTGAAGCGCTGGAGGCATGCCGCGAGGCGGTTCGTCTCAAGCCGGGCGATGCCGAGGCGAACGATGAACTCCGGGCGCTCACGCTGCGTGTCGCCGCCGCAACGGCCCAACTGGCGCTGGACCAGGACGACGTCGCGGCCGCGCGTCCGGCCGTTGACGAGATCGTTCACTTGTCGCCGAACCTGCGCAACCGGGCGTTCTCCTTCCGGCTGGCCATGGCCTACCTGCGGCGCGGCGACATCGATTCCGCCTCCGATGTGCTGATGGCACCGGTCCGTCGGCTGCATGCGCTCGATGGCGGTCTGCCGCCGCCGATCGAGCCGTTCCTGTCGACCTCGCCGGCCAAGCTGCGCCACGACATCGAGCAGTTCCGGTACCTGCAGCAGGCTGGTGTGCTGACCGACGAATGGGATCCGGTCATCGCCAGCTACGGCGCGGTGCTGGACGAACTCGTGGCGAAAGGTGGCGGCACGGTCCAGTTGACCGAAGGGCAGCGTCAGCGCCTCGGCCCCAGCTACGACCGTCTGCTGCACATGGCATCCGCGCCCGTGATGCCGGAAGGTGCGCTGAACCCGGCGCTCGATGGGGCCGCGCTGGAGGCCGCGTTCCACGAGCTACCGCCCGGCATCGTCTGGTTCGACGACTTCCTGCGGCCGGAAGCCCTGGCGGCGCTGAACCGGTTCTGCCAGGAGAGTACGATCTGGTGGCAGCTCGCCTTCGCCAACGAGCTGGGGACGTCGGTGCGCAATGGGTTCGCCTGTCCGCTGATCCTGCAGATCGCGGAGGAGTTACGCGCCCTGTTTTTTAATGATACGGCGACCACCGAGATCTACACGCTCTG
>CAZVLI010000535.1:0-3519 GCA_964627965.1 uncultured Rhodospirillales bacterium | reverse complement strand
CGATGCCGGTCGGCTTGCGCCCGCCATGGGTGAAGATCTCGAACCTGTCGGGCGCGACCTGCTTGGCGTCGATGGCGACGACGGTGGCCTGGCTGCCGAACTTCTCCGCCGCCTCGCCGACGAACTCGGGCCGGTGCACGGCGGCGGTGTTGATCGAGACCTTGTCGGCGCCGGCCAGCAGCAGCTTGCGTACATCGTCGATGGTGCGCACGCCGCCGCCGACGGTGAGCGGCATGAAGCAGGCGGCGGCGGTCTCGGCGACGACGTCGAGGATGATGCCGCGCTTGTCGGACGAGGCGGTGATGTCGAGAAAGCAGAGCTCGTCGGCGCCCTGCTCGTCATAGAAGCGGGCCTGCTCGACGGGATCGCCGGCGTCGCGCAGGTCGACGAAGTTCACGCCCTTGACCACGCGGCCGTCCTTCAGGTCGAGATAGGGGATCACGCGCTTGGTCAGCATCTGGTCCGGCTCAGGCTACGGCGGCACTGGCGTCGGCGGGGCTGAGGCTGCCATCATAGAGCGCGCGGCCGATGATCGCGCCCTCCACGCCGTCAATTTCCCGCAAGGTCTTCAGGTCGTCGACGCTGGTCACGCCGCCGGACGCGATGATCGGTGTCGAGACCGCCTCGGCCAGCGCCCGCGTGGCGTCGAAGTTCGGGCCCTTGCCGACGCCGTCGCGGTCGATGTCGGTGTAGATGATGGCGGCCGGGCCGGCATCCTCGAAGCGTTTCGCCAGGTCGATGGCGGGCACGGAAGACTGCTCCTCCCAGCCCTGCACCGCGACCATGCCGGCGCGCGCGTCGATGCCGAGCGCGATGCGGCCGGGGTAGTTCTTACAGAACTCGATCACCAGGTCGGGCTTGCGCAGCGCCAGCGTGCCGACGACGACGCGCTCGATGCCGGCCTCCAGCCAGCTCTCGACCACGTTGCGGGCGCGCACGCCGCCGCCAAGCTGGATCGGCAGGTTCACGGCGTCGCGGATCTCCTGTACCGCGTCGGCGTTCACCGGCTTGCCGGCGAAGGCGCCGTTCAGGTCGACGATGTGCAGGTTGTCGAAGCCGGCCTCGACGAACTCGCGCGCCTGCGCGGCCGGGTCGTCGTTGTAGATCGTCGCCTGGTTCATGTCGCCGCGCACCAGCCGCACGCAGCGCCCGTTCTTCAGGTCGATGGCGGGGTAGAGCTTCACGGTCGCCACTCCAGGAAATTCTGCAAGACACGGAGGCCGAGTTTCTGGCTCTTCTCCGGGTGGAACTGCGTGCCGGCGATGTTGTCGCGTGCGACCATCGCCACCATGCGCCCGCCATAGTCGACCTCGGCCACCACGTCGGCCGGGTCGGCGACACGGAAGTGGTAGCTGTTGGCGAAATAGACGTAGTCGCCGTCGGCGATGCCGTCCAGCACCGGGTGCGGGCGCAGGATCTTCAGTGCGTTCCAGCCCATCTGCGGCACGCGGATGGTGTGGCCCTCCGGCTCGATGCGCACCACTTCGCCGGCCATCCAGCCCAGGCCCTGGTGGTGGCCGAACTCGACGCCGACGTCGGCCATGAGCTGCATGCCGACACAGATGCCCAGGAACGGCGCGCCCTCGCGATGCACGCGTTGCTCCAGGGCGGCGACCATGCCGTCAATCGCCGACAGGCCGGCATAGCAGTCGGCGAAGGCGCCGACGCCGGGCAGCACCACGCGGTCCGCCTTCGCCACGTCGGCCGGGTCGGCGGTGACCAGTACCGCATCCTCGCCGGCGACGCGCGCGACGGCCTTGGCGACGGAGCGGAGATTGCCGGAGCCGTAGTCGATCACTGCGACGCGCATCAGGCGCCGTCCAGCAACGGCAGCCACGGCTTGCGCGGCTGATTGGCCGGGACCGCCGCCTCGTCGGCGAGTTCCAGGAACCAGCGCCGCTCGGCCTCCCCGTGGCTGCGGGCGCCGATCACCGCGATCAGGCGATAGCCCTCGGCCTCCAGCCGCCAGGTGCGCCAGTCGTTGGCGAACAGCGCGGCGGCGACGTTGACCAGCAGTGTCAGCGCGCCCTCCGTCACCGGGTCGAGCCCGAGCAAGGCCGCGATCAGCAGCAGCAGGGAGACGCCAAGCACGGCGAGCACGAACAGCCATTGTTGGCGATACAGGCCCCACAGCACCGGCACGAACAGCGCCGGCCAGCAGATGCCGTCCTTGACCAGCACCACGTCCGGGTCGCGGCCGGGCATCGCCGGCCGCTGCAACACCTGCCAGGCGCGATAGATCACGGTTTGCCCATCACTGATCGCCCATCATTGGCCGCCCAGCGTGCCCTTGGTGGAGGGCACGGCGTCGGGCTTGCGCGGGTCGATCTCGACCGCCTGGCGCAGCGCCCGCGCGAACGCCTTGAAGCAGCTCTCGACGATGTGGTGGTTGTTCTCGCCATAGAGATTTTCGACGTGCAGCGTCAGGCCGGCAGCCTGGGCGACGGCCGCGAACCATTCCTTGAACAGCTCGGTATCCATCTCGCCGAGCTTCGGGCGCGAGAAATCGACCTTCCAGATCAGGTACGGCCGGTTGGAACAGTCCAGCGCGACACGGGTCAGCGTCTCGTCCATCGGGATCAGCGCCGTGCCGTAACGCTGGATGCCGGCGCGGTCGCCCATCGCCTTGGCCAGCGCCGTGCCGATGGTGATGCCGGTGTCTTCCGTCGTGTGGTGGCCGTCGATGTGCAGGTCGCCCTTCGCCCGCACGTGCAGATCGATCAGCGAATGCCGGGAAAGCTGCTCCAGCATGTGGTCGAGGAAACCCAGCCCGGTGGCCACGTCATACGTGCCGGTGCCGTCGAGATTCACCGTCACGGTGATCTCGGTCTCCTTGGTCTTGCGTTCGACGGTCGCCTGGCGCATCGGCGCCTCCTTGTCGCGTTGCGCCGCCGATATACCCGCATCTCCGGCCGGGGAGAAGCCCCTGCCCTTGCGGTCGCTCTTGCCGGGGCCGGCCGATGCGCCTAAATGCTGGGGGTCCCGGACAAGGAAGTATCTTGAGCGAAACCAACTCCATGCCGTCATGGCACGGCACCACCATCCTTTCCGTCCGCAAGGGCGGCAAGGTCGTCGTGGCCGGCGATGGCCAGGTCAGCCTGGGCCAGACCGTGATCAAGGCCAACGCCCGCAAGGTGCGCCGGATCGGCGACGGCGGACATGTCGTGGCCGGATTCGCCGGCGCCACGGCGGACGCCTTCACGCTGTTCGAGCGCCTGGAGGCGAAGCTGGAGCAGCATCCCGGCAACCTGACCCGCGCCTGCGTCGAGCTGGCCAAGGACTGGCGGACCGACCGCTATCTGCGCCGCCTGGAGGCGATGATGGCGGTGGTCGACAACAACGTCAGCTTGGTGCTGACGGGTACCGGCGATGTGCTGGAGCCGGAAGACGGGCTGATCGCCATCGGCTCGGGCGGCAACTACGCGCTGGCCGCGGCGCGGGCGCTGGCCGACCGCGACGACATGGACGCGGAGGCCATCGCGCGCAAGGCGATGGCGATCGCCGCCGACATCTGCGTCT
>CAZVLI010000534.1:0-3522 GCA_964627965.1 uncultured Rhodospirillales bacterium | reverse complement strand
CATCGCCTGAACGACTTCTTCAGTCATCTCGACTGCGTCGACCTCGGCGGCCTGCCGGATCGGACCGTCTACACTGAGGCCGCGGCCTTCGGTCTGTCGCTGTTCGACCTTCCGGGCAAGCGCCTGGAGGCGTTGCGCCAGGACTGGGTGCCACTGCTCAAGTTCATCGAAACCGCCCCGGTCGCGACCAGCGCCTGAGCGGGCGAGAGCGACCGGCCGCTACGGCCACTTCATGCCGGGCATGGTGGGCTCGGGCGTCACGATCGGCCGTCGATTGTTCAACGTAGTGACGTCGAAGCCGGCGATCTTCTTGTAGTTCGCGGCGGTCCCGGCCAGTTCTTCCGGGTTCAGAACGTCCTCGATCTTTTCGTAGCCGTCCGGCGCACGCTGCTCGACCAGTTGCATGACCTGCTCCGGACCGTTGCCGCGGTTGGCCAGCACGATCTTCGCCGTCGCTGGCCGGCGCTCCTCGTCGTAGGCCGTCAGCGCCGCCTCGTTCATGCCGCGCGCCCGGATCTCGCGGGTCAGCACGCGCGCGTCGAGGATCGCCTGGCTGGCCCCGTTGGAGCCGATCGGATACATCGCGTGCGCGGCGTCGCCGAGCAGCGTCACGCGCCCGTGCGTCCAGCGCGGCAGCGGGTCGCGGTCGACCATCGGATACTCGAAGCAGCGGTCGGCGGCGCGGATCAGCCCCGGCACGTCGAGCCAGTCGAACGTCCACGACTCGAACTGCGGCAGGAACTCGTCGAGCTGACCGGGCCGGTTCCAGTCCTCGCGGCGCCACTCGTGATCGGGATCGAACTTGCGTTCCGCGATCCAGTTGATCGTCGCCTTGCCCTGGTCCTCGGCCGCCTTGCTGATCGGGTAGCAGACGAACTTCTGGAACTCGTGCCCGGCCATGATCATAGTGCGGCCGGTGAGGTAGGGCGCCGCGTTCTCGGTGACGCCGCGCCACAGGATGGCGCCGTTCCAGATCGGCGCGCCTTCGTCCGGATACAGCTTGGCCCGCACGGCGGAGTGGATGCCGTCGGCCGCGATCAGCAGCGTCCCCTCGACCGGCTCGTCGCGGTTCTGGAACCAGGCGCGCACACCGTCGCCGGTTTCTTCCCAGTGCGTCAGGTGGTGGCCGGTCAGGATCCGCTCGCGCCCGATCCGGGCTTCCGCCGCGCGCAGCAGGATCATCTGCAGCTCGCCGCGATGGATCGAGAACTGCGGCCAGTTGTAGCCGGCCGCCTTGCCGCGCGGTTCCGACCAGATCTGCTGCCCGTGCTTGGAGTAGTAGGCCAGCTCACTTGTGGCGATGGCGGTCGCCGCCAGTTCGTCTTGCAGACCCAGCTCGGTCAGCTCGCGGACGGCATGCGGCAGCGTGTTGATGCCGACGCCGAGCGGCCGGATTTCCTCGGCACTTTCGAAGACGCGCACGTCGACGCCGATCTGGTGCAGGCTCAGCGCCGTGGTCAGGCCGCCGATTCCGGCGCCGATGATCAGGACCGTCATGTCGGTCCTCCTGTTACCGACTAAACTGCCCATCATTGTAGCAGAGGAGCCGGGCCATGCGTTCTCGCCCACCGCAACTGGAATTCGCCTTCGAGGCCGCGGTCGAACTGACCCCGCCACAGGACTTGGGCATGACCCCGGCGGGCCACCGCCGCATCATCAATATCGCCGGCGGCGAGGTCAGCGGGCCGAAACTGCAGGGGCGCATCCTGCCAGGTGGCGCCGATTGGCAGGTGATCCGCCCCGACGGCACCGCCGACCTGCACGCCCGCTACACCATCGAGGCGGCCGACGGCGCGCTGATCTACGTGCAGAATGTCGGCTACCGCTATGCCGAGCCCGCGGTGCTGAAACGGCTGATGGCGGGCGAGATGGTGCCGGCCGACGAGTATTACTTCATGGCGACGCCGCGCTTCGAAACCTCCGCGCCGGCGCACGAGTGGCTCAACCGCACCATCTTCGTCGCCGAGGCCGCGCGCGAGCCGGACACCGTCCGCCTGCGCTTCCACGCCGTGCTCTGAGGTCAGGCGCGCGGCGGCAGCGTGTCGTACTTGTGCACGCTCTCCGCCGGCCAGAGCTCGTCGCGTACGAACATCTCGTCGAACTGCGGCGCGCCGTCGGCGAGCTTCAGCCAGGGCTGCATACTGCGGGCGAAGATGTGCGCCTGCGGCGTCGCCGCCGACTTGTCGTCCAGGGTGCCGCCGCGAACCGCGATCACCGGCACCTTGTGGTAGAGGTAGCGCACCCAGACGTAGGTCGCGCAGGTGGCGCAGGAATGCAGTTCGCAGCCGTGGCCCGAGCCGCTCGGCACGATGGCCATCCGCGTCTCGCCCTCGATCTCGAAATCCGGCTCGGCCAGCACCAGGTGCACCACGAAAGCGCTGCCGGTCGTGCGCTGGCAATCGGTGCAGTGGCAGGCATGGGTGAACAGCGGCGCGTCGGTGATCCGATACGTCACGGCGCCGCAGGCGCACCGGCCGGTCAGTTCCATGTCGTCGGTTCCTTCTTTCGCCTGCCTGCGGACTTGGCTTTGTCATGCCGGTGAGGGTACTTGTAGCTACACACTACAAGGGAAGGGCCATCGATGAAAATCCACCACGCGCCGAACACGCGATCCGTCCGCATCGTCTGGCTGTTCGAGGAACTCGGGCTGCCCTACGAACTCGAAACCTACAAGCTGGGCGACCCGTCGATGCGCACGCCGGAATACCGCAAGGTGCATCCGATGGGCCGGGTGCCGGCGCTCGAGGACGGCGACGTCACCATCTTCGAGAGCGGCGCCATCGTGCAGTACGTGCTGGCCCGCCACGGCGGTGGCCGCCTGTGCCCGGCGGTCGATGCGCCGGAGTTCCCGCTCTACCTGCAATGGCTGCACTACGCGGAAGGCATGCTGATGCCGCCGGTGAACACGATCGTGGTGGAGACCATCCTGCTGCCGCCGGAGCGCCGCAACGACACCAACGTGGCCCGTGCGACCAAGCTGCTGGGCCAGATGCTGTCGGCGGTCGACGCGCACATGGACGGGCGCGAGTACCTCGCCGGCGACTTCTCCGGCGCCGACATCATGACCGGCCACGCCTGCACGGTTGCCGCGCGGCTCGGCGCCGACATCGCCGACAAGCCGAACGCGGCCGCCTACATCGAACGCATCAACGCCCGCCCGGCCCTGCAACGCGCGCGCGAGAAGTAGGCGTCGTTGCGGCTCGTGCTGCACCGGACAGCAAGTCCGTCGGCGCATGAGGCGGCGTCTGGACGTGGATACCCCGCATAAAGCGGGGCATGACGAGGCTTTTATGTTTCTGTCGTCATGGCCCGGCTTGTCCGGGCCATCCACGTCGGGCGGCCGCCAAGGTTGGCAGTGAACGATCGACGCGTTGACGCGCTTAGAGACAACGCGTCGTGGCCGGGCCTGACCCGGCCATCTCACAGCCTCAGCCGCAAGCGAGCGAGTAGATGTCCTTGACCTTGCCGGGCAGGCGCTCCTCGCGCCAGGTCGCGCCGCCGTCGGCCGTACCGAACAGCTCG
>CAZVLI010000533.1:0-3525 GCA_964627965.1 uncultured Rhodospirillales bacterium | reverse complement strand
CTGGTTCTCCAGCAGCTCGCCGACCGCAGGCCGCGCGCCACCTGTTCGCGGCTCAGGCTGAAGCCGTGGCAATGCTCCAGGCAGGCGACGGCCAGCGCCGCGTTCTCCATCTGGTGCATGCCGGGCAGCGCTGGAGCCGGTAGCCGCCATTCCCCCGCCCCGGAGCGGTAGACGAAACCGTCGTCGGCCGGCTCGACGAACCAGTCGCGGCCGCACTTGAACAGTGTGGCGCCAACGTCGGCCGCTTCCTTCTCGATCACCGCGTCTGCCTCGGGCGCCTGGGGCGCGATCACGCCGACCACGCCGGGCTTCAGAATGCCGGCCTTGGACCAGGCGATGGAGCCGAGGTCGTCGCCGAGGAACTGCTGGTGGTCCATCGATACCGTGGTGATCGCCGTGGCCATCGGCGCCGCGACCACGTTGGTGGTGTCGTAGCGCCCGCCCAACCCCGTCTCCAGCAGCAGGACATCGGCCGGCACATCGCGGAAGGCGATCAGCGCCGCCGCGGTGGTGATCTCGAACTGGGTGATCGGCTCGCCGGCATTGGTGCGCTCGGCGACGTCCAGCACCTCGCCGAGATAGTCGTCGTCGATCAACTCGCCTGCAAGCCGGATGCGCTCGTTGAACCGGACCAGGTGCGGCGAGGTGTAGACGTGGACCTTGTAGCCGCCGGCCTCCAGCGCCGCGCGCAGGTAGGCGACGGTCGAGCCCTTGCCGTTGGTGCCGGCGACGTGGATGACGGGCGGCAGGTGCTTGTGCGGATCCCCGAGCGCGGCCAGCAGCGGGTTCAGCCGGTCCAGCGACAGGTCCATGGCGCGCGGGTGCAGCGTCTGCAGCCGCTCCAGCGTGCGGTCGTTCGCGGCGGCCTGGGTCTCAGGCGCTGGCGCCGGGCTCATTCTCGCCCTCGACGGACGCGGTCGGCGCGGCGGGCTCCGGGATTTCCAGGTCTTCCTGCGGCAGCTTCACCACCTCGGCTTCGGGACCGGGCCGGCACAGCATGTGCAACACCCGCGACAGCGTCGCGCGTAGCCGGTGACGGTGCACCACCATGTCGAGCATGCCGTGTTCGAGCAGGTACTCCGCGCGCTGGAAGCCCTCGGGCAGCTGCTCGCGGATCGTGCCCTCGATCACCCGGCGGCCGGCGAATCCGATCAGCGCGTTCGGCTCGGCGATGTTGATGTCGCCCAGCATGGCGTACGACGCGGTGACGCCACCGGTGGTCGGATCGGTCAGCACCGAGATGAACGGCAGCCCCTTCTCGCGCACCATCTGCACCGCCACCGTGGTGCGCGGCATCTGCATGAGCGACAGCGTGCCTTCCTGCATGCGCGCGCCGCCGGCGGCGGAAAACACGATCAACGGTGCCTGCTGCAACAGGGCAAGCTGCGCCGCGGCGATCACCGCCTCGCCGACGCCCATGCCCATCGAGCCGCCCATGAACTTGAAGTTGGCGGCTGCGGCGACCACCGGCAGGCCGTCGACCTGGCCATGCGCCACCAGCATGGCGTCGTCCTGGCCGGTCTTGGTGCGGTTTTCCTTCAGGCGGTCGGTATAGCGCTTGGAGTCGCGGAACTTCAGCGGGTCGGCGACCACCTTCGGTAGCTCGATCAGCGTGTAGTCGCCGTCGTCGAACAGGGCGTCGAACCGCTCCTTCGGCCCCATGCGCAGGTGGTGGTCGCAGCTCGGGCAGACCTGCTGCGCTTCCTTCATCGCCTTGTGGTGCACCATCTGGCCGCACGCCGGACATTTCAGCCACAGGTTGTCCGGCGTGTCGCGCTTGCCGACCAGCGCCCGGATTTTCGGCCGGACGAAGTTGGTGAGCCAGTTCATGCCCGCGCGCCCCGCACCGCGTCGGCGATCTCGCCAACCAGATCGAACAGGGCCGTGTCCGCGCTGTCGGGATGGTCGCGCACCATGTCGACGAAGGCCGAACCGATGACCACGGCATCGGCGACCTTGGCGACGGCGGTGGCCTGTTCGGCCGTGCGGATGCCGAAGCCGACGCCGATCGGCAGGTCGGTGTGCTTCTTGAGACGCGACACGGCGACGCTGATGGCCTCGGCATCGACCTGCCGCGCACCGGTAATGCCGGTGTACGACACGTAGTAGACGAAGCCGGAGGTGTTGGAGAGCACCGCCGGCAGCCGCTCATCCGACGTCGTCGGCGTGGCCAGACGGATGAAGTTGAGCCCGGCCTCCAGCGCCGGCAGGCACAGCTCGTCGTCTTCCTCCGGCGGCAGGTCGACGATGATCAGCCCGTCGACGCCGGCGGCCAGCGCGTCGGCGATGAAGGCATCGACGCCATGATTGTGGATCGGGTTGAAGTAGCCCATCAGCACGATCGGCGTGTCGTCGTCCTGCTTGCGGAACTCGGCGACCATCGCCAGCGTCTTCTTCAGCGTCATCCCGGCAGCCAGCGCCCGCAGGCTGGCAACCTGGACCGACGGCCCGTCCGCCATCGGGTCGGTGAAGGGCATGCCGAGCTCGATCACGTCGGCGCCCGCCGCCGGCAGGCCGGCCAGGATCTTCGCCGACATCTCCAGGTTCGGGTCACCCGCGGTGACGAAGGCGACAAGGCCGGCGCGACCCTCGTCGCGCAGCTTCGCGAAGCGCCGATCCATCCGAGCCGTCATATCTTCACCCCGAGCGCTTCGGCGACGGTGAAGATGTCCTTGTCGCCGCGCCCGCACAGGTTGACCAGCATCAGGTGGTCTTTCGGCAGCGTCGGCGCCAGCTTGGCGACGTAGCCCAGCGCGTGCGCCGGCTCCAGTGCCGGGATGATGCCCTCCAGCTTCGAGCAAAGCTGGAACGCGTCCAGCGCCTCCTTATCGGTCGCGGACACATACTTCACCCGGCCGATGTCGCTCAGCCAGCTATGCTCCGGGCCGATGCCGGGGTAGTCCAGGCCGGCGGAAATCGAGTGAGCCTCGATGATCTGGCCGTCGTCGTCCTGCAGCAGGTAGGTGCGGTTGCCGTGCAGCACGCCGGGACGGCCAGCGCTGATCGACGCCGCGTGCTCGCCGGTCTCGATCCCGTGCCCGGCCGCCTCGACGCCGTAGATGTCTACCGAGGTGTCGTCCAGGAACGGATGGAACAGGCCCATCGCGTTGGAACCGCCGCCGATGCAGGCGACCAGGCTGTCGGGCAGTCGTCCCTCGGCCTCGTGCAACTGCTCTTTCGCTTCCTCGCCGATCACGCATTGGAAGTCGCGCACCAGTTCCGGATAGGGGTGCGGGCCCGCCACCGTGCCGATGATGTAGAAGGTGTCCTCGACGTTGGTCACCCAGTCGAGCAACGCCTCGTTCATCGCGTCCTTCAGCGTGCGCGAGCCGGACGTCACGGAGCGGACCTCGGCGCCGAGCAACTTCATCCGGAACACGTTCGGCTGCTGCCGCTCGATGTCGACCTCGCCCATGTAGACGATGCACGGCAGGCCGAAAAGCGCCGCCACCGTCGCCGTCGCCACGCCATGCTGGCCGGCTCCGGTCTCGGCTATGATCCGGGTCTTGCCCATGCGCTTGTCCA
>CAZVLI010000532.1:2944-3534 GCA_964627965.1 uncultured Rhodospirillales bacterium | reverse complement strand
GGCCTCTGCGCTCAGCCATGGCGAGCAACGCCAGCTCGAAATCGCCATGGCGCTGGCCACCGGCCCGACCCTGCTGCTGCTCGACGAGCCGATGGCCGGCATGGGCAGCGAGGAGAGCGGCCGCATGGTCGAACTGCTGCAAGGCCTGAAGCGCCAGCACACGATCCTGCTGATCGAACACGACATGGACGCCGTATTCGCGCTGGCCGACCGCATCACCGTGCTGGTCTACGGCCGCGCCATCGCCACCGGCGCGCCGGACGCGATCCGCAGCGACGAAGCGGTGCGCCAGGCCTATCTCGGCGACGAACAGGCGCACCCTGGGGCGGGAGCCGCCTGATGCTGCTCGAAATCGAGGGCGTGGAGAGCTTCTACGGCACCAGCCAGGCGCTGTTCGGCATGTCGCTGCGGGTGGACGCCGGCGAGGCCGTGACGCTGATGGGCCGCAACGGCATGGGCAAGACCACGACGGTGCGTTCGATCATGGGGCTGATGGCGCCGCGCGCGGGCAGCGTTCGTTTCGACGGTCGCGACATCACCGGCATGGCGGCCTACCGCGTCGCCCAACTCGGGAAAAGAGTTTGAAGAGG
>CAZVLI010000532.1:0-2926 GCA_964627965.1 uncultured Rhodospirillales bacterium | reverse complement strand
AGATTTTTCCCAACCTCACGGTGCGCGAGAACCTGGTCGCGACCGCCGGCAACCGGGCCGGCAATGCCGAACCGTGGACGGCCGATCGGATCTTCGCCCTCTTCCCGTCCCTGGCCGAGCGGCGCGACGCGATGGGCAACCAGCTCTCCGGCGGCGAGCAGCAGATGCTGGCGATCGGCCGCGCGCTGACCACCAACCCGCGCCTGTTGATCCTGGACGAGGCGACGGAGGGCCTGGCCCCGCTGATCCGGCAGGAGATCTGGACCTGCCTCGCCGGCCTCAAGGCGGCCGGCCAGTCGATCCTGGTTATCGACAAGAACGTCGCCGCGCTGACCCGTCTCGGCGACCGCCACTACATCGTCGAGAAGGGCCGTGTCGCCTGGTCCGGCGACAGCGCGGCACTGGCCGCCGACAGCGAACTGCAACACCGATATCTCGGCGTCTGACCGACCGGCGTTTGTCACGGCCGCTTAACGGTTTCTTAGGCGGTCTTGACAGAAGATTAGCTGTCGCTTGGGGGTACGCTTCGCGACGTTTGACCCGCCGCAGGATGCAGTTGGCGGATATTGGGAGACGGTTGTGAAGTATGGGGAAGACTTCCACCTGTCGCACAAGTACGCGACGGCCGCGTTGCTGGCCCTGAAAGAACACGAACTGCCGGCTTCACCGGCATATTTTCACCTTTGGTACAACTTCCACAGCGGCCGAATGCCGGCGCTGCGAAAGGCGATGCAGGCGCTGACCGCGAACGGGAACGCGATCACCGCCGACATCTGCGACGAGCTGTGCGAACAGCATCTGAAGATGGGGGGCTCGTCCGGCGAGACCGTGCTGGAGACCAGCCTGAAGCTGGAAGGCACGCTCGGCCAGATCATGCAGATGCTGGACAATGCCGGCACCGACAATGCGCGGTTCGGCGATACGCTCAGCGAAGCGACCGGCAACCTTGAGCGGGCATCCAGCGATCCGAAAGAGCTACGCCAGCTCATCGACAACCTGGTCGCCGAGACGCACAACACCCTCAATCAGAACCGACGGCTGCAGAAAGAACTCGCCACCTCGTCGCAGGAAGTGAACTCGCTGCGTATCCACCTGGAGGAGGTGCGCCGCGAGGCGATGACCGATGGCCTCACCGGCATCGCCAACCGCAAGTTCTTCGACATGCAGCTGCGCGAGGCGATCAGCGAGTCCATGGTGCAGGCGGCACCGCTGAGCCTGGTGTTCATGGACATCGACCACTTCAAGCAGTTCAATGACAGGCACGGTCATCAGCTGGGCGACCAGGTGTTGCGCCTGGTCGCGCGCTGCCTGACCGATTGTGTGAAAGGTCGTGATACGGCCGCGCGCTACGGCGGCGAGGAGTTCGCGGTGATCCTGCCCTGCACGCCGCTGGATGCCGCGATGATCGTGGCCGAGCAGATCCGGAAGAATGTCGCTTCCAAGCGCATCGTGCGCAAGCGCACCGACGAGGACCTCGGCGGCATCACGTTGTCGCTCGGCGTGGCGCAGTTCATGCCTGGCGAGAGCGAGCAAGCGCTGGTCGAGCGCGCCGATGCGGCGCTCTACCTCGCCAAGCGCAGCGGCCGCAACCAGGCGGCCAGCGAGAACGACCTCGACCAACCGGTCGCCGCGACCGCCTAACAACCTCAATACGACAGACGCGAACCCGAACGCCGCCCGCGCGCTTGCACGCGGGCGGCGTTCGCCGCATCCTGCCGGCCCGCGCCACAGGCGGCGCGCCCACGGGAGGATAACGGGTGAGCGACTACGAGGCCGCGTTCGCCGAACTACGCAAGTTCGACACGCCAACCATCTGCAACGCGCTGGAGATCGCGGCGCCGGAACGTCGCGGCTACGGCTACACGGTGCGGCCGCTGGTCTGCGCGCGGCCGTCGCTGCCGCCGATGGTCGGCTTCGCCCGCACGGCGACGATCTCGTCAATGCGGCCGGGTAAGCGTCCGGCCAAGCAGGCGCGCGAGCACCGGCTCGAGTACTACCGCATGTTCACCGAGGGGCCGCAGCCGACGGTGGCCGTCATTCAGGACATCGACGACATCCCGGGCTACGGCGCGCACTGGGGCGAGGTGAACTCGGCGATCCACAAGGGCCTCGGCTGCCTGGGCTGCGTCACCAACGGTTCGATGCGCGACTTGGACGTTCTGGCCGAAGGGTTCCAGATCTGTGCCGGCGTCGTCGGTCCCAGCCACGCCTTCGTCCACGTCGAGGAGATCGGCGTGACCGTGAACATCCACGGCATGCAGGTGGCGCCGGGCGATCTGATCCACGCCGACCTGCACGGCGCCGTTGCCTTCGACGTGAAGCTGGTCGACGACGTTCTCAAGGCCATCGACCTGCTGACGCGGCGCGAGGCGAAGATCTTGGATGCCGCGCGCGCGCCTGACTTCAACATCGACAAGCTGGCCCAGGCGATGGCGGACGCGGACGAGATCCACTAGGCATGGACGACAGCGCCATCGCCGCCGCCACCGGGACCGCGATGTACGAGCGGGACTACGCGGCGCAGCGGCTCGGCATCTCAATAGATGAAGTCCGGCCGGGCTTTGCCCGGTTGTCGATGACGGTGGCGGACGACATGGTCAACGGTCATGCCGTCGGCCATGGCGGCCTGACCTTCGCGCTGGCCGACACGGCGATGGCCTACGCCTCCAACTCGTACAACCGGGTGGCGCTGGCGCAGTACGCGACGATCAACTTCCTGGCGCCGACCCGCCTCGGCGAACGCCTGACCGCCGAAGCGATGGAGCAGTCGCGCGCCGGACGCGCCGGCATCTACGATGTCCGCGTCACCAACCCGGATGGCAAGACCGTGGCACTGTTCCGCGGCCAGACCATTCGCATGAACGACAAAGTCGACATCGCCTCACCTGTGATCGAAGGAGCCGTACCGACCCTGCGGCCGCCACCG
>CAZVLI010000531.1:0-3539 GCA_964627965.1 uncultured Rhodospirillales bacterium | reverse complement strand
GGAGATGATTGAGGCCGACCTGGCGCCGCTGGCGCTGGAATGCGCGTTGTGGGGCAGCAGCGAACTGGCCTGGCCGGATGCGCCGCCGGCGGCGGCTTTCGCGCGCGCAGAAGAACTGCTCGGGCAACTCGGCGCCATCGACTCGGACGGTCGGATCACGGCGACGGGGCGGCGCATGGCCGGCCTCGGCACGCACCCGCGGCTCGCGCACATGTTGGTGGCGGACGGCAGCGCCACCGCTTGCGACCTCGCGGCCCTGCTGGGCGAGCGCGACTTCCTCGTCGAGCGTGACGATCCGGACCTGGAGCGGCGGCTGGCGCTATTGCGCGAGGGGCGGCCGGCGCGCGGCCTGGTCGATGCCGGCGCGTTCAGCCGTGTGCGGCAGGCCGCGACGTCGTTCCGCAGGCAGCTCAAGGTCCGTGGTGACAGCGAGCCGTCTCGTGCCGGTGCGGTGCTGGCGCTGGCCTATCCCGATCGACTGGCGCAGGCGCGTGGCGGCGAAGGGCGCTACCGCCTGGCGAATGGCGGCGGCGCGCGCCTTGCTGAACAGGCGGTGCATTGGTCGCCTGCTTTCCTCGCAATCGCCGAGCTCGGTGGCGGCTCGACCCGTGAACCCTTCATCCGTCTCGCCGCCGCGCTGACACTGGAGGATGTGAAAGCGGCCGGCGCCACGGCCTGGCATGAGACCGTGGCGTGGGATGCCCGCGCGAACGCCGTGGCCGCGCACCGACAGTACCGGCTGGGCGCGTTGGTGCTGCGCGAGGAGCCGCTGGCGGTGCCGGACCCCGAACAAGTGACGGCGGCCTTCCTCGACGGCGTGCGGCAGTTGGGGCTGGCCCGGCTGCCATGGACGGACGGCATCAACAACTGGCGCGCGCGGGTCGCGTTCCTGCTCCGAACCGACGAGAGCTGGCCCGACCTGTCGGACGCGGCGTTGCTGGCCATCCTGGACGACTGGCTCGGGCCGTTCGTCGCCGGCTTCCGGCGTGCCGACGACCTGCGCGGGCTCGACCTGATGTCGGCGCTGCAGAGCCTGCTTCCGCCGGGCGGGGCGCAGCGAATGGCACGCGATGCGCCGACCGACGTGACGCTGCCGGACGGCCGCAAGTATCGGCTCGACTACGAGGCCGGGAACGTCCCCGTGCTGGCCGTTCGACTGCAGGCAATGCTGGGCGTGGCGGAGACGCCGATGGCGGCGGGTGTGCCGGTGGAGGTTCATCTGCTGTCGCCGGCCGGACGGCCGATCCAGATCACCCGCGACCTCGCCGGCTTCTGGCGCGGCAGCTATGCCGAGGTGCGCAAGGAGATGCGCGGCCGTTACCCGAAACACGCCTGGCCGGAGAATCCGCTGGAACGGCCGCATTGATCTCGATCAATCGTCGCGGGTCGCCGACGGCCTAGCGTGTCCTATCGAGTCCCGGCGAGGAGGGGTGGGCATGCGTGGTTCATGGGTATTTGCGGCGGCCGCCCTGGCTTTGGCAACGCCGTCGCAGGCCGAGGATTTTCTCGGTCTGAAGCTGGACGGCTCGCTCGGTCGCGGCGGACACACCCGCTACGTCCCGCCGGTCTCCAATCCGCTGTTCAACGAGACGCCGTTCATCACCACCGAGCTGCGGCCGATCTGGCTGTCGCAGGAGATACCGAAGGGCTTCCTTACCGGCGGCGGTCACATCGATATCATCGCGGCGGAGATCCGTATCGCGATCACCGAACGGCTCGGCTTCATCGCCTCCAAGGACGGCTATGCCGATCTCGACTTCAACGGCGTGCTGCCGGACGACGAGGGGCTGGCGAACCTGTCGCTCGGCTTCAAGTACGCGGTCTACTCGAACCCGGAGATCGACGGCCTGGTGACGCTCGGCATCGAGTACGAGCCGCCGGTGGGCGACATCGACATCGCCGGCATCGAGCTGCAGGGCGACGGCAAGGGCTTCGTCGACCTGTTCATCTCGGGCACGCGGACCTATGGCAAGTGGGGCCTGCAGGGCAACGTCGGCGTCAACCTGGCGGTGGACGACGACGAGGACACGTCGATGCTGCACGCGTCGGCGCACGTCGACTATGCCTTCACCGAACGCTTCTATCCGCTGTTCGAACTCAACAGCTTCACGGTGATCAACGAGGCCAAGCGTACGCCGCTCGACTTCGAAGGCACCGACATCGTCAACTTCGGATCGACCGATGGCGGTACCGTGATCACGGCGGCGGCCGGGTTCCGCTACATCATCAACGACCACATCATCGCCGGGCTGGCCTACGAACGGCCGCTGACGGAGCGGCAGGACCTGCTCGACTGGCGCCTGTACGCTGACCTTGTGCTGCATTTCTAGGCAGCCTCGACCCGGCCCAGACGCGTCAGATCATCGTTCCCCCCGCGGCGCTGGTTGTTCCCTTACGGGACGGCCGGCGCCGCACCCGTTTTGGCCATGGGCCAATCGCGACGGAGTAGAAGCCCGAGTCTCGTGATAGGGATCACAAGCTTGCTCCCGGAAAATCGGGTACTATGTAAACTTAGATAGTGATTCGTAGTAGACGTCATGTTTCGAACGCATTGTCTTGATTTGTTTATACTTGGTTTGCGACCAATTTAAGGAGTTGAAGCAAAGTAGAACTAGAGTCCTTGGTTGGCGATCGTTAAAAAGAATTCGTTAACCATAACCATGTTCTGCTTGCATCGGGTGCAAAGTTGACTTGGACGTCAGCACCGCGTTCGGGCCCTCGTCAGACGACAGCCGGCCCAATTGCGAAGCCTCGTCCGTCTGGCCCCCCGATTGCACGTGTCGAACCTTAGGGCGACGGATTGGCCGGCTGGTCTGGCCCTGTACAGGGCATGTCCGCGGTGCGCGTCGCTCGAAAGGAGCACGTGAATGGACATCTTCGAAGAGTTCTCGACTGAGTATCGCCGGAACGCGGAGGAGGAGATGTCGCTGCAAGACTACGTCTTGCAGTGTCGCGACAACCCGGACATGTACGCCAGCGCCCCGGAGCGCATGATCGCCGCGATCGGCGAGCCGGAGGTGATCGACACCAGCACCGACAGCCGGCTGGGGCGTATCTTCCTCAACCGCACGATCAAGCGCTATCCGGCCTTCCGTGACTTCTTCGGCATGGAAGACACGATCGAGCGCATCGTCGGCTACTTCCAATACGCCGCGCAGGGGCTGGAGGAGCGCAAGCAGATCCTCTACCTGCTGGGTCCGGTCGGCGGCGGCAAGTCGTCGCTGGCGGAGCGGTTGAAGCGGCTGATGGAAGAGCGGCCGATCTACGTCCTCAAGGCCGGCGACCAGGTCAGCCCGATCTTCGAGAGCCCGCTCGGCTTGTTCGACCCGGAGCGAATGGGCGACCTGCTGGAGGATAAGTACGGCATCGCGCGCCGGCGGTTGAACGGCATGGTCTCGCCGTGGGCGGTGAAGCGGCTGGACGAGTTCGAGGGCGACATCTCGCGCTTCAAGGTGGTGAAGCTCACCCCGTCCAAGCTACGCCAGATCGGTATCGCCAAGACCGAGCCTGGCGACGAGAACAACCAGGACATCTCCGCA
>CAZVLI010000530.1:0-3548 GCA_964627965.1 uncultured Rhodospirillales bacterium | reverse complement strand
ACCAGCAGCGACAGCAGCACGCCGCCGCGGCGCAGGCCGACGGTGAGCGCGGCGCCGATGGCGCCGATCAGGCTGAGGCTGGGCGTGCCGAGCGCCATGGAGGCGACCAGAGGCCAGAAGCCGGCGGCGTCCATGTTCAGCAGCACCGCCAGCACCGGCGCGGCCAGCAGCAACGGCAGGCCGGTGGTGAGCCAGTGCGCCAGCACCTTGGCGACGACGGTGAGCTCCAGGCCGGGGCCGTGCAGCGCGAGTTGATCCAGCGAACCGTCCTCCAGGTCCGCCTGGAACAGTCGGTCGAGCGACAGCAGGGCGGCCAGCAGGGCCGCGACCCAGAGCACGCCGGCCGCGATCCGCGCCAGGATGTTCGGTTCCGGCCCGACCCCGAACGGGAACAGGGTCACGGTCAGCACGAAGAAGACGATGACCAGCCAGGTGGCGCTGCCTTGTCGCAGGGCGAGGTGGAGGTCGCGCCTCAGGACGGCCACGAAACCTGCGATCACGGCTTCGCTCCGATCCGGATGGTTTCGGCGTCCGGCAGGTCGAGCGGCAGGTGCGTGGTCAGCAGCAACCGGCCGCCGGTCGCCCGATGCGCCGCGATGGCGGCAACCAGGGCGTCGATGCCGGCATCGTCCAGCGAGGTCGTCGGCTCGTCCAGAAGCCACAGCGGCGCCGGTGTGGCGGCGAGGCGAGACAGCGACAGGCGCTGGCGCTGCCCGGCCGACAGCCACTGCGCCGGGATGTCGGCGAGGTGTTGGATGCCGAACGTCTCGAGCGCGGCCGGGTCGGCCTTTTGTCCCCGTAGCCGCTGCCAGAATCCCAGGTTCTCGGCGACGGTGAAGGCCGGCTTGATGGCGGCGAGGTGGCCGACATAGTGCAGGCCGGCGCGGTAGGCGTCGGCGGCGAAGATGTCGTCGCCGTCCCAGGTGACCGCGCCGGCTTCGGGCTTCAGCAGCGTGGCGAGGATGCGCAGCAGGCTGGATTTGCCGGCGCCGTTGGGCCCGCGCACCACGGCGGCGGCGCCCGGCGCGAGTTGGAAATCGAGCCCGGCGAAGACCAGCCGGTCGCCGCGCCGGCAGGCCAGCCCCCGCGCCTCCAGCATCCCGGGGCTCAGTCCGCCGCGTGCGCGTGAACGTCGAGCGGGTACTCGACTTCGGCGTGGTAGACCGACGATTCGTTGCCGCGCAGGCTGGAATAGAGCGTGAAGTGGTCGGCCGTGAACGCCGGCAGCGTGAAGTCGGCATGTTCGCTCAGGAAGCGGCCGACGCGCTCCACCGGCGCGTTGCGCAGCCGGGCCAGCGTGATGTGCGGGTGATACTTGCGGCTCTCCGGCGGCAGGCCGATGCCGACCAGCGCGCGCTCGATCCGGTCGCGCAGCGCCACCAGCGTCGGGTTCGGGCGGATGCCCGCCCACAGCACGCGCGCCTGCTTCTTGTCGCCGAACTGGCCGACGCCGGCGATCTCGACCTTCAGCGGGTGGCCGCCGATCGCCGCCAGCGCGTCGTCGATGTCGCGGGCCTCGTTGGTCGACACCTCGCCGATGAAGCGCAGGGTCAGGTGCAGGTTTTCCGCCGGCGACCAGTTGGCGCCGGGCACGCCGCCGCCGAGCAGCGACAGGTGGGTGCGCACCATCTCCGGCAGGGACAGGGCCACGAACAGTCGCATCGGCTCAGGTCCTCCCGGCTGGTTGAATCGCCGCCACCACCATAACGCTTATTCGCCGACCAGTGCGCGTGCCACGTAGGGGGCCAGCCGGTCGACGATCACGTCGACGCCGGCGGCGTTGGGATGGATGCCGTCGGCCTGGTTCAGGTCCGGCTCCGCCGCGACGCCGTCGAGGAAGAAGGGATACAGCGGCACGCCGTGCTTGTCCGCCAGCGCCGGATACAACGCGTTGAATTCGTTACCATATTCGGTGCCCAGGTTCGGCGGCGCCAGCATGCCCGTCAGCAGTACCGGGAGGTCTCGCTCGGCCAGCTTGGTCAAGATCGCGTCCAGATTGCGCCGGGTTTCCGCCGGATCGATGCCGCGCAGCCCGTCATTCGCGCCCAGTTCCACCAGGACGAGGTCGACCTGACCGCCCAGCGCCCAGTCCAGCCGGGCCAGGCCGCCGGCGGTGGTGTCGCCGGATACGCCGGCATTGTGCACCGCGACGTCGTGGCCCAGCGCGCGGAGCCTCTTCTGCAGGCGCACGGTGAAGGATTCGTGCTCCGGCAGGCCGTAGCCGGCAGTCAGACTGTCCCCGAGGGCCACGATCCGGAGCCCTTCGGCGCTCGCCGGGGCCGCGAACAGCAGCAGGCACAGCGCCAGCACGTTGAAAATCCATGCTGCGGTGCCATATCGAGCGGGTCGCGTGCCTTCTTCGGTGGCGGCGGAGTAGGGCATGAACGACCTTTCCTCGATGATCGACCTGGCCGACGTGCGGCTGACCTTGCCGTCCGATGCCGGCCCGGTCGAGATTCTGCGCGGCGTCGACCTGACGGTCGCGCCTGGCGAAAGCGTCGGCCTGATCGGCCCGTCCGGCTCCGGCAAGTCGACCCTTATGGCGATCATGGCCGGGCTGGAGCGTCCGTCGGCCGGCGCCGTCAACATTGCCGGCCAACGCCTGAACGACCTGGACGAGGACCGTTTGGCCCGCTTCCGTCGCGATCATATAGGCATCGTGTTCCAGGCCTTCCACCTGGTGCCGACGATGACGGCGCTGGAAAACGTGGCGATCCCGCTGGAGCTGGCCGGGCGTGGCGATGCTTTCGACCGCGCGGCGGAGGGCCTTGAGGCTGTCGGCCTGGGGCATCGGCTGACGCATTATCCGGCGCAGCTTTCCGGCGGCGAGCAGCAGCGCACGGCGCTGGCCCGCGCGGTGGCGTGTTCGCCGCGGCTGCTGCTGGCGGACGAGCCGACCGGTAACCTGGATGGCGGCACGGGCGGCCACATCGTCGATTTGCTGTTCGAGCTGCGCGAGCGGGCCGGCACGACGCTGGTGCTGATCACGCACGACCCGTCGCTGGCGCAGCGCTGCCAGCGCATCGTCGCGATGCGCGACGGCCTGATTGACCATGCCGCCGAGGCGGCGGAATAGCCTGATGGCGCTCCCCCTCAGTCTGCGTTTCGCGGTGCGCGAGCTGCGCGGTGGGGTGAAGGGCTTCCGCATCTTCCTGCTCTGTTTGGCGCTGGGCGTGGCGGCGATTGCCGGGGTCGGCTCGCTGTCGTCGGCGTTGGTGGCCGGGTTGTCGGCGGACGGCCAGCGGCTGCTCGGCGGCGATGTCGAACTGCGCCTTACGCATCGCCCGCCAAGCGAGGAGCAACGGACCTGGCTGGCCGCCAACGGGATGGTGTCGGAATCCATCCAGATGCGGGCGATGGCGCGCGGTGCGGAGTCCAAGCGCGCGCTGGTCGAGCTGAAGGCGATCGACGACCTCTACCCGCTCTACGGCGCGATGAAGCTGGACGCAGCCGGCACGCCGCAGGACCTGGTGGCGAAGCGCGACGGACGCTGGGGCGCGCTGGTCGATCCGGCGGTGGCACGACGCCTCGGCCTGAACACCGGCGAG
>CAZVLI010000529.1:0-3549 GCA_964627965.1 uncultured Rhodospirillales bacterium | reverse complement strand
GCGCTGGCGCTGGTAAAGCTGTCGCAGCTGGTGATCGACCATCCGGAGGTCGTCGAGGTCGACATCAACCCGCTGCTCGCCGACGCGGACGGTATCTTCGCCGTCGACGCGAGGGTGCGACTGGCGCCCGCCGCCGATCCCGACCGCCTCGCCATCCGGCCCTATCCGCGCGAATGGGAAGGTACGCTGGAGGATCGCCAGGGCCGGACCTACCAGGTGCGGCCGGTGCGCCCGGAGGACGAGCCGGGGATCGTCAGCGGGTTCCGCCAGCTGTCGGCCGAGACCGTGCGGCTGCGCTTCTTCTCGCCGCTGAAGGACATGTCGCATCGGATGGCTGCGCGGCTGACGCAAATCGACTACGACCGCGAGATGGCCCTGGTCGCGCTCGACCCGGAGGGCTCGGGCTTCATCGTCGCCGTGGCGCGGCTGGCGGCCGACCCGGACGGCCAGACCGGCGAGTTCGCCATCGTCGTGGGCGATCCGATGGCGGGCAGGGGGCTCGGCTCAGCGCTGCTCACGCGCCTGATCGACTACGGTCGCGCGCGGGGCCTGAGCGAGGTGTTTGGGATCGTGCTGCGCGAGAACCTGCGCATGCTCGACATGTGCAAGCGGCTCGGGTTCGAGAGCCATGGCGTGCCGGGCGAGCCGGAACTCATTCGGGTCACGTTACAAATGAAACGTTGATTGCGGCGCCCGATGCCGCAACATGGGAAACAAGAGGCCGAAGAAGGCCAGTAGATTTCCGGCGGCCGTGCGTCGCGCATCGAGCAGGGAGGGATCTCGATGACCAGCAACTCCAAGCACCCGCAAACTCTGGCCTTGCACGCCGGCTACCGCTGCGACCCGGCGACCGGCGCCGTCGCGGTGCCGATCTACCAGACCACGTCGTACCAGTTCAACGACGCCAACCACGCCGCGAACCTGTTCGCCCTCAAGGAACTGGGCAACATCTACACGCGGATCATGAACCCGACCAACGACGTCTTCGAGCAGCGCATGGCAGCGCTGGAGGGCGGTGTCGCGGCGCTCACCCTGGCGTCCGGCCAGGCCGCGTCGGCCTTCACGATCCAGAACTTGGCGCAGGCCGGCGACAATGTCGTCAGCTCAACCGATCTCTATGGCGGCACTTGGAACCTGTTCGCGAACACGCTGAAGCAGCAGGGCATCGAGTGCCGCTTCGTCGATCCGTCCGATCCGGAGAATTTCCGGCGTGCGACCGATGACAAGACCCGCGTCTACTACGCCGAGACGCTGCCGAACCCGAAGCTGGCCGTGTTCCCGATCCGCGAGGTCGCAGATATAGGGCGCGAGTTCGGCATCCCGCTGGTGATGGACAACACCGCGGCACCGCTGATCTGCCGGCCGCTCGACCACGGCGCGGCCGTTGTCATGTACTCGACCACGAAGTACATCGGTGGCCACGGCACCTCGATCGGCGGCATCGTGGTCGACGGCGGCAACTTCGAATGGGACAAGTTCCCGGAGCGTCAGCCGCTGCTGAACAACCCGGACCCCAGTTACCACGGCGCGGTGTGGACCGAAGCGGTGAAGCCGCTGGGGCCGATCGCCTACATCCTGAAGATGCGGGTCACGCTGCTGCGCGACCTCGGCGCGGCGATGGCGCCGATGAACGCCTTCAACTTCATCCAGGGCCTGGAGAGCTTGCCGCTGCGCATGGCCGAGCACTGCAAGAACGGCGCGGCCGTGGCGAAGTATCTCGGCGAGCATGACGCGGTGACCAAGGTCTACTACGCCGGCAGCCACACCGATCCAGAGTTGCAGCGCCGTACGGAGACCTACCTCAGCGGCGGGCAGGGCTCGCTGGTCGGGTTCGAGGTGAAGGGCGGCAAGGAAGCGGGCGCCGCGTTCATCGACGCGCTGCAGATGTTCTATCACGTCGCAAACATCGGCGACGCGCGCAGCCTGGCGATCCATCCGGCAACGACGACGCACTCGCAGCTCACGCCGGAGGAGCAACTCGCGACCGGTGTGACCGAGGGTTACGTGCGGCTGTCAATTGGTATCGAGCACATCGACGACATCATCGCCGACCTCGACCAGGCGTTGGCCGCGTCGCAGAAGTAGACGGAATGGCTAGTGTCGGTAGACCGGCGGCTTGCCGGTCACCGACACGCGCCACAGGATCCGGCTGTCGGTGTCGCCCGTGGCCGGCTTCTGTAGCGTCGCCATGTGCAACGTCTGGAAGGTGTCCCAGGCCGCCAGATCGCCGACCTCGTAGTCGTAGGACGTGGTGAACCGGTCCTGCACGCAGTGCGCCGCCAGCTCGTCCAGCAGGTCGGTGGCCTCATCGTCGGGCATGCCGACGATGCCGAAGGAACTGCCGGCGCAGCCGTAGAGCGCCTTCACGCCGGTCACGTGGTGGCGGCGCACCAGCGGCATGTAGACGTTGCTGACGGCGGCCTTCTGCTCCGGCGTGAGCCGTTCCGCCGATGTCGGCGAATCCTCGTCCATGTCGGCCCGGTTGCCGTAGTGGTGCAGCACGACCTTGTCGTCAAGGAACGCCTTCATCGTCTCTGGCAGGGCGTCGTATGCGGCGACGCAGTCGGCGAAGGTGGTCGGACAACCGGCGTCCGGGTTCTTGATCGAGTAGACCACCGTGGAACTGTTCGGTGGGTCCTGGTAGGCGACGTCGGTGTGCCAGAAGGCGGCGCCCTCGAAAACGCCCAGCGGCTTGCCGTCCTCGAACATGTTGGAAAGCATCAGGATGGCCGGGTGGCCGCGCATCCGCAGGTGATCGAGGAAGTGCGGCTTCTGGTCGCCGAACTCGCGAGTGACCCGGTCGAAGTCCTCGAACTCGAGCTTCTGGCGCCGGATCGCGATCACCTTGTGGGCGTGGAAGACGTCGATCAGTTCCTTGGCGGTGTCGCGATCCAACGGCTGGCTCAGGTCCAGACCTTCGATCTCGGCCCCGAATGGACCTGGCAGCGGCTTCACCGACAGCGTGCTGGTCATGGCGATCCTCCGACGCGGCTAGTCGTCCGGCATCCTCTCATATTTAGGCAGGTCCGGGTGCATGGTGTCCCAGGGCTGCGCGCTCGACGTGAACATTTCCATCGACGGCGCGTAGGTCGCCGGATTGTCGAGGCTGGCGGCATAGATCCACCAGGCTTCGGTGGACGCGTTCACCTGGAACAACGGCGAACCGCAATCGCCGCAGAAGCCGCGCCGCACCACCGTGCCCCGGTCGCCGCGACGGTCGAACCAGCGCGGCTCGCCGTTGGTCATCCGGAACGTACCCTCCGCGAGGTGGACCAGCGGCGCGTAGCCGCTGCCCGTCGCCTGCTGGCAATCGCGGCAGTGGCAGTTGGCCATCACGCGCGGCGCGCCGCCGGTCTCGTAGCGCACGGCGCCGCAGGCGCAGCCGCCGGTCCACGTGCCCGTCATCGGCAGCTCAGTCGTAGAGCACCACCGAGCGGATACTCTCGCCGGCGTGCATGAGGTCGAAGGCCTTGTTGATGTCGCCCAGCGGCATGGTGTGGGTGATCAGGTCGTCGATGTTGATCTTGCCGTCCATGTACCAGTCGACGA
>CAZVLI010000528.1:0-3551 GCA_964627965.1 uncultured Rhodospirillales bacterium | reverse complement strand
GTGCCGCCGTTGGTGTCGCACAGCACGACCCAGCGCGCGCCGTTGTCGATCGCCGCCTTCAGGCAGTCGAGCGCGAATTGCGGGTTGGCCTTGTAGCCGTCGAAGAAGTGCTCGGCATCGAACATCGGCTCGCGGCCGAGCTCGGCGACGCGCTTGATCGAGTCCGCGACCATGGCGACGTTCTCGGCGTGCTCGATCTCCAGCGCCACGTCGACGTGGAAGTCCCAGGTCTTGCCGACCAGACACGCGGCATCGGCCTTGCCATCGAGCACCGCCGACAGGCCCGGATCGTTCTCGACGGACCGGCCAGGCCGGCGGGTCATACCGAAGGCCGTGAGCTTGGCGGTCTTCAACTTCGGCGGCGCGTCGAAGAAGGCGGTGTCGGTCGGGTTGGCGCCGGGCCAGCCGCCCTCGACATAGTCGACGCCGAGCTGATCCAGGGCCTCGGCGATGTGCCGCTTGTCCTCGACCGAGAAATCGACGCCAGAGGTCTGCGCGCCGTCGCGCAGCGTGGTGTCGAACAGGTAGATACGCTCTTTCATCAGCTCGCCCGCCGCCAGGTCGTGCCCTGCGGTCCGTCTTCCAACACGATGCCCTTGGCCGCCAGCTCGTCGCGGATGCGGTCGGCCTCGGCGAAATCCTTGGCCTTGCGCGCGGCCAGCCGGCGGGCGATGGCGTCCTCGACGTCCGAAGCATCGCCGTCGCCGCCCTGGAACCACGCGGCCGCCGGCTGTTGCAGCACGCCGAGCAGGTCACCCGCGGCCTTCAGCGACGATGCCGCCGCCTTGTCGCCCGCCAGCGCCTTGTCCGCGAGGGCATGCAGCACCGGGAGCGCCGCCGGGACGTTCAGGTCATCCAGCAACGCATCCATCAGGCCGTCGGGCAGGTCGGTCGCCGCCTCGACCTCGCCGACGGCGCGGTACCAGCGATCCAGCGTCGCCTTGGCCTGGCGCAGCCCCTCGCGGGTGAAGTCCAGCGGCTGGCGGTAGTGCGCCGACAGCAGCGCCAGGCGGATCGCCTCGCCAGGAAACTCGTTCAGCAGGTCGTGCAGGACGATGAAGTTGCCGAGCGACTTCGACATCTTCTCGCCTTCGACCATCAGCCAGCCGTTGTGCATCCAGTACTTGGCCATCGGCGCGTGGTGCGCGCATTCCGACTGCGCCACCTCGTTCTGGTGGTGCGGGAAGATCAGGTCCAGGCCGCCGCCGTGAATGTCGAAGGTCTCGCCCAGATGCGTCTTCGACATCGCCGAGCACTCGATGTGCCAGCCCGGCCGCCCCCAGCCCCACGGGCTGTCCCAGCCCGGCTGGTCGGCGTCCGACGGCTTCCAGAGCACGAAGTCCATCGGGCTCTTCTTGTACGGCGCCACCTCGATGCGGGCGCCGGCCTGCAACTCGTCCTGGCTGACACGCGCGAAGTCGCCGTAGCTCGCCATCGACGGCACGTTGAACAGGACGTGGCCTTCGGCCTCGTAGGCATGGCCGCGCTCGACCAGCGTCTCGATGATCGCGATCATCTCGGCGATATGCCGGGTGGCGCGTGGCTCGACGTCCGGCGGCAGCGCGTTCAGCGCCGCGAAGTCGGCATGCATCTCCTCGATCACCGGCTCGGTGACCTCGTCGATGGTGATGCCGCGCTCCTTGGCGCGCGCGTTGATCTTGTCCTCCACGTCAGTGATGTTGCGGACGTAGGTGACACGCGGGTAGAGCCTTCGCAGCAGCCGCGCCAGCAGGTCGAACACCACCACCGGGCGGGCGTTGCCGATATGCGGCTGGTCGTACACCGTCGGTCCACACACGTAGAGCCGCACGTGCGCAGGGTCGAGCGGCTCGAACCGCTCCTTGCTCCGTGTGGACGTGTTGTAGACGACGAGGGACATTGTGGGGCCTCATCCCTGGCTAGTGTTTCTCGAACGGATGGTTGCGGCGCGCCTTGCGCGGCCGATTGTCTAGTGCGAATGAAAGCGGAGGGCAACCCGACGGGCCGGCACGAGGTTGCCGGCCATCGCCGCGTGCCGCAACATCGGGCACTGTTGATATATTGCCGCACCTCTGTCGCTAGCCCGCAATGACACCGGACCAATCCGTCAGCGCATGTCCGCGCTCGCGCCTTCCGATCGGATTGGGCTTCGTCGGCGGTGCATTCGCCTATATCGCGGTGCTCTATCCGGGGTTCATGAGCAACGACTCCGTCTCGCAACTCCTGCAAGCGCGCAGCGGCAGCTATAGCGATTGGCATCCGCCGTTCATGACTTGGGTCTGGTCGCTGATCGACCGGGTGTGGCCGGGGCCGACCGGTATGCTGGTACTGCACACAGCCCTGATCTGGAGCGGTGCCTATCTGGCCTGGCGCTTCGCGCTGAAGCCGTGGCAACCGCGCATTGGGGCGCTGGTACTGGTCGGCATCATGTTCACGCCGCAGCTCTTCGGGATCGCCGGCGCGATCTGGAAGGACAACCTCATGTGGGGCGCGATGTTCGTTGCCATCGGGTGCGGCTTCGCGCTGGCGCGCGGCGGATCCGTGGCGGTTCCGGCCTGTACCATGTTGGTCGCCCTTTTGGTCGCGGTGTGCGTTCGTCACAACGCGATCATCGCCATCTACCCGCTCCTAGCCTGGGGCCTCTCGGCGATGTGGCGGCGCAACGCGTTGACCGTGCTGCTCGTCGCGGTGCCGGTTGCCGGTGCCATCCAGCTAGCAGCGCTGGCCGCGAACCACGTGCTCACCGACCAGAGAAAGCATGCGTGGGTGTCCCTGGCCATCTTCGACACGATCGGAACGATGGCGCACAGCGACAGCCGCGACACCCAAGCCATGTTGTTCGCCGAACTCCCCGCAACAATTCGTCGGGGCGTCACGGTCGAGGCCGCGGTCGCCGCACACAGCCCGCGGGGCTGGCTGCAGTTGTTCGATTCAGCCGGCGGGCCGCTGCGACGGCCAGCGGAAGGCTTTGGCGCCTTCGACACAACCGACCGTGCCGCCCTGGCATTGAGCTGGCGCTACGCCGTAGCCGCCGAGCCCTTGGCCTGGCTGGTCCATCGCTGGCACGTATTCCGGCAGCTCATCGGCCTCGACGGCGACGGTCTGTTCGACTTTGTGATGATGCGGTCGAGCGGGTCCGGCGTAGGCGACGTGCAGGACCATCAATTCACCGCCGGTCCCTACCGGCATCACGAAGCGCTTCAGTGGCGTCTGGAACGCTTGTCGAGGTCGGCTCTGTTCAGGCCCTGGACGCACTTGGTGCTGCTCATCTGCCTGGCCGGCTGGCTGGCTTGGCGACGTGACATGGGCCTGTTGTTGCTTGCATTCAGCGGGCTAGCGCACGAAGCGGCGCTTTTCGTCATCGCCCCCTCCGCCGACTACCGATACTCGCACTACATGGTGTTCGTGACGCTGCTGCTGGTGGCAATCTTGCTCACGCGGCGCGGCCGCGAAGTCGCGCCTCGGCGCGCCGACGGCCGATGAGGGGTAGCAAAGATGCCATCTCCGGTCCACGTTCGCGGCCAGTCAGCGCCAGCCGGAGCGGCCGGAACAGCGCCTTGCCCTTGCGCCCG
>CAZVLI010000527.1:0-3582 GCA_964627965.1 uncultured Rhodospirillales bacterium | reverse complement strand
GTCTTCCGTCGTTGCCCCGCTGCTCGTCGCGGCGGCGGGAGCCGCACCTTGCGCGGCCGGCTTGCTGACCTGTTTGGCCGCATCGGTCGTCGGCACCACCGCCTGAGCGGCCTGCCGCGCCGCCTCGGTCGCCTGGCGGGCGGCATCAGTGGCCGCCGTGGCGGCGGCCTGGGCCGCCTGTTGCGCGCCCTGAGCGACCTGCTTCGCGGTGTCGGCCACGGTCGCCGCCGCATCGCTCGCGGTCGCGGGCAAGCCGGCCTCGGCCTGCGCCTTCGCTGCCACGTCGCGGACTTCCTCGGCGATCTGGTCCGGCGTCTTCTCGCTTACCACCGGCGGCGTCCGATCCCGACGCAGGTCGCGCGACGGCGCCGCCGCAGCAGTGTCCGGCGCCGCCTCGGCAAGCCCGGGGCGACGCACGCTGTCCGGTACCGCCGCTTCGGTGACCGTCTCATCGTCGGCGATCGGCTTGTCCAGGTAAGGCAGCGCGGTCGCGTCGTCGGCCGCCGCGTCGCTCGACGCTGTTTCGGCCGCCGTCGCCGGCTTGTCATCCTCGCTTGCTACGGAGGCAGCCGCTGGTGTCTGCGTTCCCGCGTCATCCGGCACCGGCGTGGCATCGACGAAGCGTGGCGCCGGCGCCGGCGGCTCGGTCGGCGCGGTCCGTATCGCGGGCGCCGGCGGACTGTCCGACGTCGCCACGACCGGCGCCGGCGGTTGCCCCTGGAACATCACATCGGCAGCCGCCAGAACCGCGATCGCGATCGCTGCAACGAAAATGACTCGACCCACGACCGATCCTCAATTGCCCCAAACTGGAACAGTACCTGTCGTGAACATGACCGGCAACGGAAACCGCGAGCCGGTTCAGTTACTTCTTGCTGACCTTGTTCTCGATCGGCGGCAACGCCAGCAGGTAGGCGGCGATCGCCTCCAGATCCTCGTCGGTGAGGTGGCTCAGGCTGTCGCGGATCGCCTCGGCCATGCTGCCCTGGACGTCGTCGTAGGTCGGCTTCAGACCTTCCTTCATCAGCATGACGAGATCGCCGCTCGACCAGTCGCCGATGCCGGTGCCCTTGTGCGGCGTTATGTTGGGCACGAGTTCGCCGTCGGGACCGTCCGGCGTACCCGCCAGCCACATGTCATGATCCAACGCGCCCAAGGGGTTACGCGGCGTATGGCACTCGCCACAGTGGGTCAGCGCCTCGACCAGATAGGCGCCGCGCCGCCATTGCGGGTCGGGCTTGTCCGCTGGCGCCCGCCACGTGCCCGGCGTGAAGAACAGCGTCTTCCACGGGCCCACCGTCCAGCGCCAGCCGAAGGGCGGCGGCACGTCGTGCTCCAGGTTCGCGCGGCTGACAGGCTCTTGCGCGAACAGCCAGGCCTTGATCGCCAAAGCGTCGGCGCGGGTCATCTTGGTGTAGGTCGGAAACGGGAAAACCGGGAAAAGATGGCTGCCGTCCGGACGAATGCCGTTCTTCACCGCGTTCAGGAAGTCCGAATCGGACCAGCCGCCGATGCCTGTCGCTTTATCGGGCGTGATGTTGGGGCTGTAGTAGGTCCCGAACGGCGTTTCCAGCGCCAGTCCGCCGGCCAGCGGCGGACCGTCCTTGGCGGTGTGGCACGAGATGCAGCCGGCCGCGCGGACCAGATAGGCGCCCCGCTCCACCGACACGGCGTCGTCCGCCGCATGTGCCGTCCCGAAGCCCAGGACGGCGACAACGGCCACTGCGGCCAGTTTCACGTGCAACGTTGCCTCACTCGACGTCCTTCATCTCGACGCGGACTTCCGCCCCGCCATAGCCGTGAACCTTGTCGTGGGCCCTCACCATGACATAGTCCGCCGTGTCGGGTATTTCGACGCCGCCCAAGCTTCGCGTAAACGGTTGTTCGTTATCGTGCGGGTGAAACAGGGTACGGGTGCCGAGCACGGTGCCGTCGGGCGCCACCACGTCCCACTTGTCCGCATAGTGTTCCCAGCCGGCATCGGCGTGGGCCACGGTGACGGCGAAGTGATAGACGCCGGGTCGCATCCGCTCCACCTTGACCTCTAGAACGTCGGCCTCGCCGGCCAGCGCCGTTCCCGGCGCCGCCGACAGGGCCAGAAGGGCCAGTACGCGCCCGAGATTAGGAAGTGACATGGCTTCGATCCTTTCCGTTTGTGTCTATTGCGGCTCGCGCGTCGGCACCGACCCGACGCACAAGGCCAGCGCCACCCGTCTTGGACAGGCGCTGGGCGAGGCCGGCATCCAGGTCGTCTACGGCGGCGGCCGGATTGGCCTGATGGGCGTGGTCGCCGATGCCTGCATGGCCGCCGGCGGCAAGGTCGTCGGCATTATCCCGGAACACCTGCATGACCACGAGGTCGGCCATCACGGCGTCACCGACCTGCGCATCGTCGCCAACATGCACGAACGCAAGAACCTGATGTTCGAGCTGTCCGACGCCTTCATCACCCTGCCGGGCGGCATTGGCTCGATGGACGAAACCTTCGAGATCATCACCTGGAAGCAACTCCGCCTGCACGACAAGCCGATCATCGTGGTCAACGAACGCGGATACTGGACGCCGTTTCTCGACGTCGTCGATCACATCATCGCGAACGACTTCGCCAGCCCGTCGATCCGCGAGCTGTTCACCGTCGTCGACGATATCGAGGCCGTCCTGCCGGCCCTGGAGGCCGCCCCGGCGCCGGCGCTGGCCGACCGACCGGAGCGGCTCTAGCGCCACACCTTGGCACGGCTTTCGGGGCGGTGTTATAGAACCTCTGCCCCGCAATTCCGGTCGCCGCGGCGCCGCGTTCGCGCCGCGCCGCCGCACCCACATTTGAAGGATCGAGGATGAGCAAGATCAAGGTGAAAACGCCCGTCGTGGAGCTCGACGGCGACGAGATGACCCGTGTCATCTGGCAGATGATCAAGGACAAGCTGATCCTGCCCTACCTCGATATCGACCTGAAGTATTACGACCTGGGCATCCAGGCGCGCGACGAGACCGACGACCAGATCACCATCGATTCCGCCGAGGCGATCAAAAAGTACGGCGTCGGCGTGAAGTGCGCGACGATCACCCCGGACGAGGCCCGCGTCGAGGAATTCGACCTGAAGAAGATGTGGCGGTCGCCGAACGGCACGATCCGCAACATCATCGGCGGCACCGTCTTCCGCGAGCCGATCGTCTGCCAGAACATCCCGCGCCTGGTTCCCGGCTGGACCCAGTCGATGGTGATCGGCCGTCATGCCTTCGGCGACCAGTACCGCGCCACCGACTTCAAGGTGCCGGGCCCCGGCAAGCTGACCATGAAGTTCGAGCCGGCCGACGGCGGCCCGGCGCAGGACTTCGAGATCTTCGACTTCCCCGGTGGCGGCGTCGCCATGGGCATGTACAACCTCGACGCCTCGATCCGCGACTTCGCCCAGGCGTGCTTCAACTACGGCCTGCAGCGCAAGTGGCCGGTCTACATGTCCACCAAGAACACCATCCTGAAGCAGTATGACGGCCGCTTCATGGAGCTGTTCCAGGAGGTCTTCGACAGCCAGTTCGCCGACCAGTTCAAGGAACTGGGCCTGACCTACGAGCACCGCCTGA
>CAZVLI010000526.1:0-3584 GCA_964627965.1 uncultured Rhodospirillales bacterium | reverse complement strand
ACCGGCCTCGTCGTTGGTCCGCGACGCCACTTCGCGCACCATCTGTGCGCCCATGTTCTCGAACTTGTCCGAGAGCTCGACTTCCTTGGCGACGGTGACGCCGTCCTTGGTGGTGCGCGGGGCGCCGAACGACTTGTCGATGACCACGTTGCGGCCCTTCGGGCCCAGGGTCACCTTCACGGCGTTGGCCAGGATATCCACGCCGTGCAGCATCTTGTTGCGCGCATCCGCGCCGAATTTCACGTCTTTCGCAGACATTGTCGCGATTCCTCTCCAGGTACTCGGTTACGCGGCCTTGCGGCGGGCCGCGGCGACGTCGATGACGCCCATGATGTCGGACTCCTTCATGATCAGGAGGTCCTCGCCGTCCATCTTCACTTCCGTGCCCGACCACTTGCCGAACAGGACCGTGTCGCCGACCTGGACGTCCAGCGGCACCAGCTTGCCGGTCTCGTCGCGGCCACCCGGCCCGACCGCCAGAATCTCGCCCTGCATGGGCTTTTCCTTCGCCGTGTCCGGCACGATGATGCCGCCGGCCGTCTTCTCGTCCTCGTCGACGCGACGAACGAGAACCCGGTCGTGCAAAGGTTTGAAGCGCATCGATGCTGCTCCTCTGTTCCGTAATGGGACATGAACCATAGGTCTGTCGAGGGCCTTGGCACTCCCGTCCCGAGAGTGCCAAGGCCCTCGCGCGCCGATATCGGTCCGCCGGCGCCGGTTGTCAAGGTCCTGAATTGCTTGATCGCGGCGCCGGCATCGACCACTTGAAAGACATGCCCGATAGAGCGGTGCTCTCGACCCCGTTGCCGACCGTCGCGGCGCTGTTGGCGCTGCTGGCGGCTGTCGGCTGGCTGATCGCCGGCGGGCTTGGCGTGCTGGTCGCGGGCGGCGGTGCGGCGCTGGCGATCCTCCTGGCGCCACGGCTGCCCTCGGCCGCGATCATGCGCATGCTGCGCGCCCGCCCGGTCAGCTTCGATCCCTGGCGTGGCGAAGGCTGGCACCAGGTCGCCGAGATCCTGCACGCGCTCGCCGCCCGCGCCGGCATGGCCCAGGTGCCGCGACTGTACTGGCAGTCCGCGGCCGGTCCGCGCGCCTTTTCCGCCGGCGACGCCGACGATCCGGCCATCGCCATCTCGCGCGGCACCTTGCACCAGTTGTCGCCGCGCGAACTGCAGGCGGTCCTGGCGCATGAGGTGGCGCACCTGGCGGCCGGCGATACGCGCTGGCTATTGCTCGCCGAAACACTGGCGCGGGTGATCCAGTCGGTCGCGCTGGTCGGCCTGATCACGGCCTTTGTCGGTGCGCTGCTCACTGGCGAGGCGCCGTTCTCCGGCCGGGTCATGCTGGGTCTGGCAGTGTCGCCCTTCGTTGCCCGGTTGCTGCTGCTGGCGCTTGCCCGCAATCGCGAGTTCGCCGCCGATGCCGGCGCGGTACGCCTGACCGGTGATCCCGAGGGCATGGCCCGCGCGCTCACCACCATCGAGCGGCTGTCGCGCCGGCACTGGGGCCAGACCTACGAAGCCGCGCTGAAGGCCGTGCCGCCGGTGCTGCGTACCCATCCGCCGACCGAGGAGCGTATCGCCCGGCTGCTGCACACGGGCCCGGCTTAACCTTCTGTTAACGCGTTGTTGATAAGGTTCTAACGTACGTCGGTCGTCCGCCAGCGCGCGGGCGTTCCAGCGACAAAGGCAAACCGCCGGTGACGGCGGGACGCAAAGCCTCCGGCCTGGACATCCAGGTAGCGGGGTTACCGAACGGAAGAAGACGATGCCGCCGATCGCGAAATCTGCCCAACGCAACCGTCCCAGTAGCCTGCTGGCCGTGTTCGGCTTCGCCATGGTGATTGCCGGGCTGCTTGGCTTGATCTTGTTGTTCGAAGCACCGCGCGTGGCGCTGCGTGAGAATGTCGAGGACCTGGCCAAGGCCGCCACCAAGAGCCGCACGGTCTACGTCGAGACCGAGCCGATGGGTGCCGCGATGAGCACTGGCGGGATCGACGCCGGCTACATGGCGCTGAAATTCCGTATCGGCCTGCCAGGCCGAACCAAGGCCAAGGAACTGGAGGCGGTCTTGCCGAAGCTCTATGGCGAGATGGTGCAGGATTTCGCCAGCACGCCGGTCAGGGCCGACCCGGAGACCGGGAAGCTCAACCTGCTGGCCATCGAGGGCCGGGTGCGCACCATCCTGGACGATCTGCTCGGGCCCGGCGTGGTCGACACGGTCCGCGTGGTCGAGACCCGGCGCAAGTTGATCTGAGGTCGACGCCGCCCTGGCGCCGGCTATGATGCGCCGATGCTAAAGCCCGGCACCGCGATCCGGCATGTCTTGCGCCTGCTGCTCGGCCTGATGGTCCTGGCGGCCGCGCCGGCGCGCGCGGAGACTCCTGTCGACCTGGAACTGGTGCTGGCCGTCGATGCGTCGGGCAGCGTCGACGATGGCGAGTTCGCGCTGCAGATGGGCGGCATCGCCGCCGCCTTCCGCGATCCCGAGGTTATCGAGGCGATTACCAGCGGGCCGCTCGGCCGCATCGCCGCCACCGTGGTGATATGGGCCGACGCGCAACGGCCGAAGGATGTGCTCGCCTGGCGCGTGATCGGCGACCGCGCCAGCGCCGAGGCGTTCGCCGCCCGCGTGCTGCGCCACCCGCGCAAGATTCCGGCCGGTGGGACCGGGATCGGCGCCGCCGTCATGTTCTCGATGAAGCAGATCGAGGAGAACGACATCTCCGGCACGCGCCGGGTGATCGACGTGTCCGGCGACGGGCGCGAGACCACCTTTCGCGAATGGATGGTGCCGCCGACACATGCCCGGGCGCAGGCCATCGCCAAGCAGATCACGGTCAACGGGCTGGCGATCCTGACCGACGAGCCGCACCTCGACGACTATTATCGCGACGAGGTCGTCGGCGGCGCCGGGTCGTTCGTGCAGGTGGCGAAGAGCTACGACGACTTCGCGGTGGCGATCCGGCGCAAGCTGCTGCGCGAGATCCGCTACGGTCCTCCGGTGGCCTGGCGGCAAGAACTGAGAAACGAACGGGAGTAGGACATGCGTATCGGTTTCCTGGGCCTCGGCCTGATGGGCGAGGGGTTCACGCGCCGGCTGGTCGAGCGCGGCCACCAGGTCGCGGGCTATGACCCCAAGCCGGAGCTTCAGACGGCCGCCGGCGATTGGGGCGTGAACGTCGCGGCCAGTCCGGCCGCCGCCGCCGACGGCGCCGATCTGGTGATGTCCTGCGTGATGACCGCCGACGAGCTGGAGAGCGCGGTTTTCGGCGCTGAAGGCGCCGCGTCGGCGATGGGGGATGTGGCGGTACTGGTCGATTTCTCCACCACCCCGCTGGCCCGCACCAAGGCGTTCGCAGAGAAGCTGGGTGGACGCTGGGTCGACGCACCGGTCTCCGGCGGACCGCCGTCGGCGCGCGCCGGCACGCTGGCGATCATGGTCGGCGGTGCCGACGATCACGTCGCCACGGCGATGCCGGCGCTGAACGACGTCGGCGCCAGTGTTGTGCACATGGGTCCCGTCGGCTCCGGCCAGGTCACCAAGATGGTGAACCAGGTCTGCGTGCTGTCCACCTTCGTCGT
>CAZVLI010000525.1:0-3596 GCA_964627965.1 uncultured Rhodospirillales bacterium | reverse complement strand
CGTAGCTCTTCACATCGGCCTCTCCCTGCGCCATGGACTCAAAGTCGGTGTCTGGCGGGCCGGTCTCCTCCTGCTGGTTGTCGTTGCCCTCCTCGTCGGCACGGGAGCGCCGGCGGCGGCCGCCCGGGTTGCCCCTGGGCGGCTTCGGTTTTCGGTATGTGAACCGGATTAGCGCGAGTAGTACTCGACCACCAGGTTCGGGTCCATGTGGACCGGGTACGGTACGTCGGCGAACTTCGGGATCCGCAGGAAGCTGCCGGTCATCTTGTTGTGGTCGACCTCGATGTAGTCCGGCACGTCGCGCTCGGCGAGGCTGACCGCCTCCAGCACGATGGCGAGCTGCTTGGAGCGCTCTTTCACCGCGATCACGTCGCCCGGCTTGCACATGTAGCTGGGGATGTTGACCCGGCGGCCGTTGACCTCGACATGGCCGTGATTGATGAACTGGCGCGAGGCGAACACGGTCGGCACGAACTTCATGCGGTAGACAACCGCGTCCAGCCGGCACTCGAGCAGGCCGATCAAATGCTCCGAGGTATCGCCGCGGCGGCGCGAGGCCTCGGTGTAGATGCGGCGAAACTGCTTCTCGGTGATGTTGCCGTAGTAGCCGCGCAGCTTCTGCTTCGCCGCGAGCTGAACACCGAAGTCCGACAGCTTCCGCTTGCGCGCCTGGCCGTGCTGGCCCGGGCCGTAGTCGCGGCGGTTCACCGGGCTCTTCGGCCGGCCCCACAGGTTCTCACCCAGGCGGCGGTTCAGCTTGTACTTCGACTGCAGACGTTTGGTCATCGAGTGGCTACATCCAACGGCGCGGAAATGGGTTACGCCGGCGCGGGGCCGGCGAGTGGGCGGACTATACGCATCGAAAACGTGAAGTCAACGGGCCAGAAAGTCCCTGATCCAGGTATTTACCTGCTCGGAAGCCTGGTGCGTCACCCAGTGGTCGACATCCGGCAGGCGATGAACCGTGAGGTCGTCGACGAAGCGGTCCAGCCCCTCGATCAGGACCGGTAGCAGGGCCCTGTCCTCCATGCCCCAGATCACCATCGTCGGTACCTTCACGCGGAAGGCCTCGACGTCGATCTGCGGCGGGCCGTCCTGTCCGTCCGGGCTCGGCGGGCGCATCGGCGTGGCCCGGTACCAGTTCAGACCGCCGGTGAGCGCGCCAGGCTGGCCCCAGGCGGCGAGGTAGGCGGCCTTCAAATCGTCGTCGACGACGCCCTTCTCGTGCAGCGCCTGGAAGGTGCGCTCCCACAGCATCTGGAAGTCGTTGGCCGACAGGGCCGCTTCCGCGCCCTCGTCGCGGAAGAAACGCATGTACTGGCTGGCGGCCTGTTGGCTCTTGTCGGTCTGCAGCGCCTCCGCGAAGCGGCCGGGATGCGGCGCGTTCAGAATCACCAGGTTGTTCAGCCGCTCCGGATGGGCAATGGCGAAGCCCCAGGCGATGGCGCCGCCCCAGTCGTGCGCGACGAGCGTGAACGGCTTGCCGGGCGAGAAGCGGTCGGCCAGCGCCAGGATGTCGCCGATCAGCTTGTCGGCAGCGTAGTCGGCGACATCGGCCGGCTTCTCGGACAGGTTGTAGCCGCGCTGGTCCGGCGCCACGGCGAGGTGGTCCTTGCCGAACTCCAGGAGCTGGTTCTCCCAGGCGCGCCAGAATTCCGGGAAACCGTGGAGGAACAGGATCAAATCACCCTGCCCCGCCTTGGCGACATGCAGGCGGATGCCCGGCAGGTCGACGTCCTCGTGAACGATCTCGGCGCTCATTTCGCGCGCTCCCCCATCTTGATCAGCGCCGACAGGATGCCGTGCAACGTGGACACCTCATGCGTCGTCAGCCGGTTGCGCTGAAAGATGTTTCGGATGTTGCGGATCATCGCCGGGCGCTTCTCCGGCGGGTAGAGGAACCCGGACTCGTCCAGCGCCGCTTCCAGGCGGCCGAAATAGTTGGCCAGTTCGTCGGCGGTGGCGGCCGGCGGCTGGTCCGGCGCGGGCGGCGGGTCGCCGGCGACAAACCACTCATAGCCGAACAGCAGCACCGCCTGGGCCAGGTTCAACGACGCGAAGGCCGGGTTCGCCGGCACCGCGACGATGGCGTGCGCGCGGACTACATCGTCATTGTCGAGACCGGCCCGCTCGCCGCCGAACAGCACACCGACCTTCTCGCCGTCGGCGATGGCCTGGCGGCAGGCGGCGGCGGCCTCGCGCGGCGTCATCACCGGCTTCACCATGTCGCGGCTGCGCGCGGTGGTGGCGAGGACCAGGTTCAGGTCGGCGATGGCCTCATCCGTGGTCTGGTGCAGGGCGGCGTTGTCCAGCACCTCGTCGGCGCGACTGGCCATGGCGCGGGCCTTGTCCTGCGGCCAGCCGTCGCGCGGCGCCACGAGGCGCATCTCGTCGAGCCCGAAGTTCAGCATGGCCCGCGCGCAGGCGCCGATATTCTCCGCCATCTGCGGCCGCACCAGCACGATCGCCGGCCCGCCGCGCACCCCCGGCTTGCTAAAGTCAGTGCCGGCCATGGCCCAGGCGCCTAGCCCTTGCGGTCGGCGAGCGCGGTGACCTTGCTGGCGCTCGCGCCCTGGCGGTAGAGCTTGTAGACGATGGAGTCGTGCAGCGCCTGGAATGACGCGTCGACGATGTTCGGCGACACGCCGACTGTGAACCAGCGGTTGCCCTCGCCGTCGGCGCTCTCGACCAGCACGCGGGTAATGGCGCCCGTGCCGCCGTCGAGGATGCGCACCTTGAAGTCGACCAGCCGCAGATCCTCGATCAGCGGGCCATAGCGGCCGAGATCCTTGCGCAGCGCCTGGTCCAGCGCGTTGACCGGGCCGTTGCCCTCCGCGACAGAGAGGTAGGTCTCGCCGTCGACCGTCGTCTTCACCGTCGCCTCGGAAACCGTGACCAGCTCGCCGACCGCGTTGAAGCGGCGCTCGACCATCACGCGGAAGCTCTCGATGCGGAAGTATTCCGGCACCTGACCCAGGATGCGCCGGGCCATCAGCTCGAAGCTGGCCTCCGCGCCGTCATAGGCGTAGCCCTGGAACTCGCGCTCCTTCACCTCCGACAGCAGGCGGTCGATGCGGCGGTCCTTGGGATCGACCTCGATACCGACCTCGGCCAGGCGCGAGAGGATGTTGGAACGGCCGGCCTGGTCGGAGACCAGGACCATGCGCTTGTTGCCGACGAGTTCAGGCTCGATGTGCTCGTAGGTACGCGGGTCCTTCATCACCGCGGAGACGTGCAGGCCGCCCTTGTGCGCGAAGGCCGAGGCGCCGACATAGGCGGCGTGGCGGTTCGGCGCGCGGTTCAGCAGCTCGTCGAGCAGGCGGCTGACCTGCGTCAGATGCGCCAGACGCTCTTTCGAGATGCCGGTCTCGAAGCGCTCCGCGAAGCCGGGCTTCAACATCAGCGACGGGATGATCGAAATCAGGTCGGCGTTGCCGCAGCGTTCGCCGAGGCCGTTGATCGTGCCCTGCACCTGGCGCACGCCGGCCTGCACCGCGATCAGCGAGTTGGCGACCGCGTTGCCGGTGTCGTTGTGGGTGTGGATGCCGAGCCGGTCGCCCGGGATGGTCTTGCAGACTTCCGAGACGATATCGCCG
>CAZVLI010000524.1:0-3598 GCA_964627965.1 uncultured Rhodospirillales bacterium | reverse complement strand
GGTCACGGTCAGCGAGGCGCCGTCGACCTCGAGTGTGAGGGCCTCGTCGCGCAGCACGCGTACGCCCGCGGTGGACAGCCGCGCGACCAGCTCGTCGTCGCGGCGGTGGCGGTAGTCGTGGTTGCCGAGCACGGCCAGCACCCCGTACCTCGCCCGCAGCCGACCGAGGTCCGCGAGGACGACAAGCAGTACGTCATCAGCGCCGAACTGGCCGGCATGAAGAAGGACGACATCGAGATCGACGTTCACGACGGTGTCCTCACCATCAAGGCCGAGAAGAAGGCCGAGGAGACCAAGGACGAGGACAACGTCCACTATTCGGAGCGTCGCTATGGCATGTATCGCCGCGACTTCCGCCTCGGCGAGAATGTCGACCTGGAGAACATCGCGGCCGACTTCGCCGATGGCGTGCTGACCGTGAAGCTGCCGAAGACCGCGCCGGCTGAGCCGGAGAAGAAGCGCATCCAGATCGGCGGCTAGGGCGTCACGCTCCCGCCAAGGCCACCGACAGGGCGGCGCCGGCATCGGCGCCGCCCTTCTTCGTCTTGTGGTGGTTACCGCGTCGTGAGCTTCATCTCGATGCGGCGGTTGCGACGGTAGGCGATCTCGTCGCTGCGGTCGTCGAGCGGCTGGAACTCGGCGAAGCCGGTCGGCGCAAGGCGGGTCGCCGGTACGCCTTGCGAGACCAGGTACTTGGCCACGGAGATCGCGCGTGCGGCCGATAATTCCCAGTTGGACGGGAAGCGCTCGTTGAAGATCGGGCGGATGTCGGTGTGGCCGTCGATGCGCAGCACCCAGTTGATGTCGGTCGGAATCTCGCGGGCGATGTCGAGCAGCAGGCCGGCGAGCTGGCGCAGCTGGTCGCGACCCTCGAAGCCGAGATCGGCCGAGCCGCTCTCGAACAGCACTTCGGACTGGAACACGAAACGGTCGCCGACGATCTGCACGTTGCGCTTGTCGGCGAGCAGCTCGCGCAGGCGACCGAAGAACTCCGATCGGTAGCGCGACAGTTCCTCGACCTTCGTCGCCAGCGCCCGGTTCAGCCGGTTGCCGAGGTCGGCGATCTGCGCCTGGTTGCCCTCGTTCTCGCGCTCGGCGATTTCCAGCAGCGCGGAGAGCTTCTTCAGCTCGTCGCGCAGTGCGTTGATCTGCTGCGTCAGCGCGGCGACCTGCGCCTTGCGGGAGGCGCTGAGCTGTTCCGACTCGTCGTACTTGTCCTCGATCTGGGCCAGCAGCGCGGTGAGTTCGGCCAGCCGCACCTCGCGGTCGTCGAGTTCCTTCTGTTTCAGCGCGGTCCGCTCGGCCTCGCTGGAAAGCTGTGCCTCCAGTTGCTGCGAGCGGTCGCGCAGCGCCGTGAGCTGGGCCATCGCGTCGGCCAGGTTGGTCTGCAACGCCTCGCGGGCGGCCGCCAAGTCGGCGAGCTCGATGCCCTTGGCGGCCAGCTCGTCGCGCGCGGCCTGCAGCGCCGCGGCCAGTTCGGTGACCTGGCGCTCCATGTCGTCGCGTACCTGCTTCAGGGCGGCGAGGTCGCGGCGCAGGCTAACGATCTCGCGCAGCCGCAGCTCCAGCGTCTCCTTGTCGACGATGCGGGTGTCGGATGCGTCTTCCAGCGCCGCCTCGGCGGCCAGCGCGCGGCGCTCCATGTCGTCCGCGCGGGTGCTCAGTTCCTCGATCTGGGCGGCCAGATCGTCTCGCGTCGCCACCGCGCTCTGCAGCGAACTGGAAAGCTGCGCCACGTTGAGACGCAGCTCGGCGTTGGCCTGGCGCTCCAGGTCGAGCAGGTCGGAGAGTTCCGCCACCTGGCGGTTCAGCCGGTCCAGCGCTTCGTCCTTGCCGGAAATGGCGAAGGACAGCACCACCTGGCTGATGACGAACACGACGAGCAGGAAGATGAAGACCAGCAGCAGCGTCGACAGCGCGTCGACGAAGCCCGGCCACGAGCCGGCGCTGTCGCTGTAGCGGCCTCGTCCGCGTGCGCCGGAAAGTGCCAAGCTCGACCTCCGGTTCTCAGCCCCGGCGGCTGTCGTCGCCGAGCGCCGCCACGGTGCGTGCCAGCAGCTTGATCTCGCTGCGCAGCTCGGAGATCACCTGGTTGCGGCCCTCGCTCAACTCCTCCAGCACGCGCATGACGTAGACGTCGAGGTTGCGCAGGTGGTTGCGACTGGCCTCGTCGATGCCGCCCTGGCCCTGATCGTGCGCCAGCCGCTGCAACACCGGGCGCATGTCCTCCTGCAACTCGACCATGCGGCCCAGCAGGTTCTGGTCGGAACTCATCTGGTCGGACAGCACCGCCAGTCGCTCCGACAGCGCCAGCAGCGCGTTCTGGCCCTGGGCGCGGCTCTCCTCGCCGCGGGCCATGGTGCGTTGCAGGTTCTCCAGGCTGTCGGCGGTCTGCTCCAGCAGAGCTTGCACGTAGACCGGGACCGACTGGTCGCCTTCCGCCACGCCGGCGCCCGACCCGAGCCGGGTGTGCTCCGACAGGTACTCTTCCAGGTCGTTGTAGAACCGGTTGTGTGCCTGGCCTGCCTGCAGCTCCAGGAAGCCGAGTACCAGCGAGCCGGCAAGGCCGAACAGCGACGACGAGAAGGCCGTGCCCATGCCGCCGAGCGGCGCCTCCAGGCCGGTCTTCAGCTCGTCGAAGAAGCTGGCGAAGTCGGTGGTGGCGGGGCTCAGGCTGCTGATCGTGGCGCCGACGGCGGTCACCGTCTGCAACAGGCCCCAGAAGGTGCCGAGCAGACCGAGGAAGACCAGCAGGCCGACGAAATAGCGCACGATGTCTCGGCTCTCGTCGAGCCGGGATGCAATCGAGTCGAGCAGCGAGCGCATCGACAGCGTCGACAGCGAGACACGGCCCTTGCGTTCGCGCATCATCGACGCCATCGGCGCCAGCAGGACCGGCGGTCGGCGCAGCGAGATCGACGGGTCGCCGCGCCGGAACGCCTCGATCCAGTCGATTTCAGGGTGCAGGCGGGTGACCTGACGGAAGCTGTAGGCGATGCCGGCGAGCATCACCAGGACGATCAGGCCGTTCAGCGCCGGGTTGGCGAAGAAGATCTTCACCATCGGGAAGAATAGCACGCCGACGGTGACCGCCACCGCGGCCAGGAACAGGATCATCCGGGTCAGGTAGCGCTTCGTGCCACTCAACGGGCGTCCTCCGCTACTGGCCCAGCAGGATGACGTCGACGCGGTCTTCCGCGCCGCCGTCGCGTGCCACGCCCAGGGCGCGCACGTCGATGCGGGTGCTGCGGATACCGGCCTCGATCAGATAGGAGCGCACCGCCAACGCCCGCGACAGCGAGGTTCGACGGGCGCGGCTGGTGTTGTCGCCTTCGGCGCTGGCGAACGCCTTCAGTTGGAGGCGCTGCTCGGTATCGCGCAACGAGGCGACAAGCTGGCCGAGCTGGCTTTCCGCGTCGCGGGTCAACGCGGCGCTACCCGGCTGGAATCCGAGCGCCAGCTTTGCGCCGAGATCGGCGGGCGGGTTCACCATCGCGACCTTGGGCCGGCTCGGCTCGCTCGCTGCCGGTGCCGGCGGGGTCGGGGCGACGCGCGTCGGCGCGGTATCGGCGCGGGGCGGTGTTGGGGCGGCCCGGGT